>CAJOPO010000119.1 GCA_905236315.1 uncultured Treponema sp. | reverse complement strand
TGAGGGATTTTTATAAAGCAAAACTATAGCGTCCATCATTTCCTTTTGTGACTTTGGACTAAAAATAAACCCTGTTTCCTTATCACGCACAAGAGAACGATGCCCCCTATTATCACTTACAACAACAGGTATGCCACACGCCATAGCTTCAATGATATTCACGGGTAAGCCTTCACGTAGGCTCGCAGAAAAAGCAATATCGCTTATCATAGTAAGTTTTTCCACATCACTCCGATACCCCAAAAACTGCACAACATCGCCCAAAGCCTCTTTTTCCACATATTCACGAACAAAGGGCATGGTTTCTTTTCCTATCAGTAAAATCTTTAAGCTTGGAATAATCTCCCTTAACTTTGGAACATTCCTTATAAGCATAATTTGATTTTTATTTTTATTAAGCTCGGCAACTATTGTAATGATAAAGTCTGATTGTTCATATCCTAACTCTTTTCGTAATTCAGATCTTCCTTCTGTAGAAACACTATGAAAACGCTCTAAACTCACCCCAACGCCGTCAATCTTATAAATCTTAGAATGATTTCTTTGCTTTTTCATAATCTTCCTCGTTTATAGTTACAATTACATCAGTGTAATGCGAAAGCCATTTTTCTACAGGACAATATAAAAGCCAATTCAAAAGGGGCGCGCCCTTATAGAAATGAAAGCCGTGAGCGGTATAAATCACTTTTATCTTGCCTTTTTGCCATAGTTTCTTTGCTGCAAGCCGCCCAATAACGCCACCCATAGGCGTATGGCAATGAAGAATGTCATACTGGTTTTCTAAAAGGATTTTTTTTACTTCATGATACGCTCGTATATTTTTAAGGCTAAAAGGACTTCTCGCTATTGAAATAGCAAATTGATTATCACAATCTGCCACCTCTTCTTCTCCCGCAGAGCAATAATCCACTTGCCATCCTTTAGCTTTAAACCATCTCATATATGGACGATTGAATTTAGAAAAATTAGCTGTGTTTGATAAAAAAAGAACCTTTTTCATGCAGTATTATATTATATGGTTGGTGAATATTTAGCAAGACGGTGTTAGAAGGTAGATGATAGGAGTGAGGAGTGAGGAGTGAGGAGTGAGACGATAGAATTTAGAACTTAGTGCTTAGACTGGCAACTAAGCACTATCTACTAACGTCTAACTCCTAATGTAATTTATCGAACTTTATCTACGAAAATCATGTAATTTATCGAAATAAATGCTGGATTTTATTGTAATTTATCGAACTTCATAATATCATAAATACATCATGACAAAGCAAGAATTATTACCCATTGTAGCTGAACAAAGAGAAGAATTTTTAAGCGAAGATTTTTCCACTCTATGCCAGCGTGTTGAAGAAAAGCAAATTGACTTTAACAGCAAACTTGCCCAAGTTGTCATAGGTGTAAGGCGCAGTGGCAAATCAACCCTTTGCCGAAAAGTTTTATGGGAATCAGGCGTAAATGCAGCATATATCAATTTTGATGATGAGCGTCTTGAAAACGTAAAGACTTCCGATTTAAACACTATACTTGAAGCACTTTACGTCATCTATGGAAACTTTCAATATCTCTTACTTGATGAAGTTCAAAATGTAGACGGCTGGCCTTTGTTCGTAAACCGACTTTTGCGTCAAAATATGCACCTAATCGTAACAGGTAGCAACGCAAAGCTTCTCTCGAACGAATTGACAACTCATCTAACGGGGAGACATCACAAAATATCGCTTTATCCTTTTTCTTTTACCGAATATGTACAGGCAAAACACATTGATACAAAATCACTCACCACACGTGGAAAAGCCGAACTACTACGAACGCTTAATGATTATCTTCTTGAAGGGGGGTTCCCCGAACTGCTTTCAGAAAGCAACAAGCAAGATTATATAATGGGGCTACTTGACGCAATCATAAAGCGTGATATAACCAAGAGATTTAATGTGCGTTATCCCGAAGTGCTTATGCGCTTAGCAACTTATTTGATAGACAATTTTGCTCAAGAATACAATGCTACGTCTATTGCCGAGTTGTTAGGAGTGTCAGACCATACGATAGAAACTTATTGCAAGTATCTACAAGAAGCTTTTTTGTTGCTTTCTGTGCATAAGTTCTCATATAAAAGCCGTGAACGAATAAGAAACGAAAAATTTTATGTTGTAGACAACGCATTTTTATCCAATAGGCAAAATACTTTCTCCAGCGAAAACATCGGCTGGCGATTAGAAAATGTCGTCTATGTGGAATTGCACCACCGAGCAGGGCTTCGCTATGCAGATGTTTTTTATTACCGTGACCGCACCTTTGAAGTCGATTTTATTGTGGCAAAAAGTGGTGTCGTAGAAGAACTGTATCAAGTCTGTTATGACATGAGCGCAGATAAAACCCGAAAGCGTGAAATAAACTCTCTCATACAAGGTGCAAAGAAGTTCCATTGTAATAATCTAACTATTATAACATTTGCAGAACAGGAAGAGGTCAAACAAGATGACCTTATGATAAAAATTGTTCCTGCTGTGGAGTGGTTACTTATGTAGGAGTTAGACGATAGAATTTAGTGCTTAGACTAAGAACTATCTACTACCGTCTAACTCCTATTTCCCCTTGTACATAACAGCAAAACAGTATAAAATACGAAAAATATCGGAGTAACCACTCCGCAAGAATAAACACGCAAAGGAATATAATGTATATGTTTAGCACGTATAATGGCATAATATTGACGGGGGGAGGTACCAATGTATAGTATTTAGTAGTAAATGTGGAGGACATTATGGTCTTTTCTAATGTCCTCTTCCCTTTTGTCTTTCTCCCAGTCTGCATTTTACTATATTACATTTCTAAGGATTCCTATAAAAATATCATTTTATTATTCGCAAGTCTTTGCTTTTACGCTATAGGAGAGCCACAATACATCTTTCTTATGTTTCTTTCTATAATCGTAAACTATACACTTGCCATAGGCATAGAAGATAAAGCCAAATATAAAAAACACATTTTACTTCTTGCCCTCATTTATAATATTGGGCTACTTTTTGTATTTAAGTATTTGGGTTTTGCCATTCGCATTTTTAATAAGCTGCCCTTAGTACACTTAAAAAGCACTTCCTTTCCGCTCCCATTAGGGATTTCCTTTTACACCTTTCAGTCATTATCATACTGTTTAGATGTATATAAAGGAGAAGCAAAAGCCCAGCGTAACATTATAAACTTAAGTTTGTACGTGTCCTTATTTCCTCAACTCATAGCAGGTCCCATTGTGCGCTACAATAGCCTTGAAAGCCAAATACTTTACCGAAATCTTAATTTGGAGTGCTTTGGTAAGGGCATTAAACGTTTTGTAGTAGGGCTTTGCAAAAAGGTCTTATTAGCAAATAACCTAGCTATCGTTGCAGAATACTACTTTAGTCATAGCCCCACATCCCTCATAGGCAACTGGCTTGGTGCTGTGTGTTTTTCCTTGCAGATTTATTACGACTTTGCAGGATATTCAGATATGGCCATAGGGCTTGGAAGGATTTTCGGTTTTTCCTTTGAAGAAAACTTTAATTATCCATACATTGCATATTCAATAACTGATTTTTGGAGAAGGTGGCACATCTCCCTTAGCAGATGGTTTAGAGATTATGTGTACATTCCACTAGGAGGCTCTAGGGTAAAAGCTAGTCGTCATATCATCAATATGGCTGTTGTGTGGATTTTAACAGGCGTATGGCACGGAGCGGGCTTTTGCTTTATAGCATGGGGATTTATGTATTTTGTCGCCCTAGTCATAGAAAAATACATAATCAAAATAGAAAGCAAAAATATCGTTTTTAAGATTTTGTATAGAATAGTAGTATTGCTATATATAAACTTTTGTTGGGTAATCTTTAACGCTAGTGGATTAAAAAGGGGCATAATTTATTGCCTCCAGATGTTAGGCTACAATCAAGCTGCACTAATAGACCCTTATACATGGCATTTGATTTTTGAATATGGCTTTTTTATACTTTTAGCCCTCGTTTTTTCCACCCCCATTGCAAAAGTTGTTTCTACTAAGTTGAAGCATCCCATTTTTACAAAGTTTCTTTTCCCATTAGCCTATGTTTTTGCGTTTTTGTGGTCGGTTTCGTTTCTCATTTTAGGAGCGCATAATCCCTTTATATATTTTAATTTTTAGTGGGGTAGTTATGAAAGTCATTTTGAATAAATTAACAAACTTATATGCACATATCAAAAAGCCTCTTGAACATTTGAAGCAGGCACATTTCGTGTATACAGTTTTATTTGGTATTCTTATATTTGGCTTTGCGTATATTAATGTTTGCAAGCTCATTGACTTTTGGGTTTATGATAAAAGCGACTATAACGAGTGGAAGATAGAGCTAGGAAGCAAGTTAGAAACGGATTACATATCAAACTTTTATAAGAAATTTGACTTTGTGAACTTAAACGGCCTTGTGCGTTCTTGCATTGGTCAGCATGAAATGAATGGAATTGTAAAGTTAAACAATGAATACTTATTAACCACATATCCTCTTGCATCAGAAGAAGCCCTAGAAAATAACGTCATTGCATTGCAAAAGTTTGCTTCGTATATAAATGAGCATGGCGGTGCATTGCTATTTTGCTTATGCCCATACACTTCCAGTAAATATGCCCCAGAGCTTCCTGTGGGCATTAATGATTATGGCAATCTTAACGCTGACCGCTTTATGAATTACTTGCAAAAAAGCGGTGTTCCATATATTGATTTTAGAGAAGAGATGCATAATGACGGATTAAATCAATATGATATGATGTATAAAACTGACCACCACTGGACTACAGAAGCAGGTTTTTGGGCAGCGTCAAAGATTACTGCGTGGATTCAAGAGAATAGCCACTGTCTGCTTGATGAGCGCGTAAATGATATTTCAAACTACACAATAACCACTTACAAACACTGGCATTTAGGCTCACGTGGGCAGCGCACAGGCATATATTTTTCTAAAGGTGGGGCAGATGACTTTAACCTAATTCTTCCTAAGTTTGATACCTTATTAAGCAGTGGGAATAGGAGCGGCTCTTTTGAACAAATGCTTATTAACAAAAAAGCCTTAGAAAACAAAGACTATACATCGCGCTATACTTATGATTCTGTAATGACTTCTTTAGGGAGTTTCGTAAACGAAAATGCAAAAAATGACATAAAGATACTCATCATTACAGATTCATTTGGAAGAGCGGTAAACCCTTACTTAGCCATAAATTTCAAGGAAATAAGATATTGTTATGACGCTGACACTGCAAAATTAACAGAAGAATACATACAAAATTATAAACCTAACATTGTTATTTGTATGTATTACCAGAATTTTATTATCGCAGCCTCAGCCTTTTCTTTTTTTACAAATAAAGAGTAATATTCGGGGAGTAGCGTAGCGTCATAGGGTTATTGACCTATTCCTCTCCCTTTCTATCTTCTAATGTCTAACTTCTAAGTTCTATCGTCTAAGTTCTATCTTCCATATTTCTCCCTAGACCGCCCATTTGTATTATGTTATAATATACAAATATGGACTTGACACGAAAATTACCCATAGGTATTCAGGATTTTGAAAAATTAAGAGAAGAAAACTATCTTTATGTAGACAAAACTGCCCTCATTTATAATATGGTTCATTCAGGTAGCAGTTATTTTTTTTGTCGTCCACGTTTCTTTGGAAAAACTTTATTAGTTTCCACGCTAGAAGCATACTTTAAGGGAAGAAGAGATTTATTTGAAGGTTTAGAAATAGAGCAACTTGAAGAAGACTGGGAAGAATATCCTGTATTCCGCATTGAATTTTCTACAGACGTATATACAGAAGAAGGCACGCTAGAAATGGCACTAAACACTTTTTTAACCGAGTGGGAACAACGCTATGGA
>CAJOPO010000118.1 GCA_905236315.1 uncultured Treponema sp. | reverse complement strand
CGTGTCTGCTATGTGGTCTTTGGTGCTGGCGGTGGATTTTTGTGATGTCATAGAAAAAAAAGTATAGCGCAAAAGCAAAGAAAAGTCATCGACTGGTAGAATATGTATTTTGCATTTTATTTTCTATTATATTGATATTATATAATAAAAACACGTAGTGCCGTATAAGGGGGATACATACTGACGTGTACACGTCGCACACATCGACGTGTACAGGGGGAGCACACTGACGTGTACACGTCGCACATATCAACGTGTATACATCACTCATTGCTATGATTAGTATACTTTCTGTAGAACAATCTATTTTTTTTATAATTTTTTATATAAATTTAGTAAAAATAGAATATTTTACACATATTATATTAGCAAGGTGGTAACTAGAATGTTTAGTATTTTTACTCGAATACAAAAGGTAATGTGTTACATCCTTTCTATTTTACTAGGAAAGGAAACTTGCTTAATATGTGGGGCCTCTTGCTTTGTGCGCCCCATTTGTCCTAAGTGTTATGAGAATTTTGTAAACTTTTCTTTAAAAAATCTTTCTATATATAAGATGTGTAAAATATGCGGTAAAAGTGTTTTTGGTAGCAGTGAATTATGCACAGAATGTAGGGGTAAACCTATATTAACATATCCAGATAGTGTTAAAGCCCTATATCCATACAGATTATGGTATAAAGACTTGCTTTTTACTTGGAAAATTGAAGGTGTAAGAAGTCTTTCTCCAATGTTTGCAGAAGCTATCTATAATGCAATGCGTAGTACCTATAATGGTAGTTTACCACCAATAGTACCTGTTCCTCCACGACTAAACAAGATAAGAAAAATAGGCTGGGACCAAATAGAAGATATTTGCTTTATATTAAAAAAGAATTATAATTGTACTATATTACCTCTATTAAAACGGATTTCTTCTGAACAGCAAAAAAATAAAAGCCGTTTAGAAAGATATAATTCATGGGGTAAGGATTACAAAATATCTTGCAAAGCAGAAAAAATTATTGCAAAATATAAAGGAGTTCTAAATCAAGTTGTTCTAATAGATGATGTAATTACTACAGGAATAACAATAGATACTTGTAGTTTTCTATTAAAATCCTGTGGCATAAGAAAAGTTCAGGTTATTTCATTGTTTAGGGTGGACTAGAACTCTTTTATGGTATAAAATATAAATAAGTAATATAATTTCCTTAAGTTTAGGAGTAAAATATGGCTGATGAAAATATGCAATATCAACTTGTAACATTCCAGCTAGGTGAAGAGCTATATGGCGTGGACATCATGGATGTTAAAGAAATTGTAAAGGTACAGGCTGTACGCCCAATTCCTAATGCACCATATTATGTGGAAGGTATTATTAATCTTAGAAGTGAGATTATACCTATTATAAATTTGCATAAGCGTTTTCATATTCAAAAACGTGTTAAGCCTTCTGAAGATGAACTTGATGATGAAGATGAAGGCGGATTTATTATTTTGGACATAGAAGGTAATAAAATCGGTATTATCATAGACCGCATTGCCCGCGTTGTTCAGATAGAAAAGGGAAATATCAAGCCTCCGCCACAGATGCTTAGTGGTATTGGTACTGAATATATAGAAGGTGTTGTGCGTCAAGAGAATACGTATCTTATTATTTTGGATACTCGTAAGATGTTCAATGCTAATGAATTACAAAAAATTATACCAAGTGCCTAAGGTTGTAAAAGATGATTCAGACTTATAGCTCCACAATAAGACGTAAAGAAATGGAGTCTGTCTTAACATGCATGGTTGATGAAAAAATTGGACCTGGAGAAATGAATGTTCGTCTAATTCAGAGTGCCAAAGAAATTATGCATTTTGATGGAGCTATAGCGTTAAGAAGTCCATCTATCGCTTTGCAGTATGCTCTCAATGCCCTTGATTTGCAAGAGGGAAGCAAAATAATGCTTAGTGCATTGGCTCCCTCGTGGCAAATTATTACAGTAGAACGTTTGGGGTATGTGCCTCTTGTTTTGGATGTACTAGAAGAAAATGGTCTAGTGCCTATTGATATAGTAAAAAAAGGTATGGAAGATGGCGGTAAGGTATTGATTTTTACAGAATCAATGGGCATATTGCCTACTTCTAAAGAATTGTTTTCTTTGGGTATACCTGTTATAGAAGATATTTCTCAGTCTGCATTTGCTTGTTATCCTTTAGATTCCCCTCAAGATAGTGATTCTGCTTCAGAAGAAAATCCAACACAATTAGGACCTAGAGCTGGAATGTGTGGGCTTTATTCAATTATGGGCATGGAAGATAAAGATGTTATTACAGCAGGCGGTGGAGCTATGCTTATAGCACCTTCAAGAAGAGAATGGATAGTCCTAAAGCATTTGTATGAAGAAGCTCCTTCTACAGATATTATGCCAGATATGAACTCTGCCCTTGCTTTTGTAGAAGTAAAAGAATATTCAAAAAATGAGGAAATAAGGAAAGGCTTATTTACTGCATTTTCTAGGGCTGTTATGGCAGGAAGACATAAGACTTATATTCGCCAAGAAGGAAATGCTTCAACAGCCTATTCTTTTCCCCTAGTTTTGAATTCTGGATTTAAAGATGTAAAGTCTTATGCCCAAAAAAAAGGCATAGAGGTAAGACAGGCTTATGAAAACTCTATCATAGCCTTACGTCAAGAAGCGTTATCTTCCTCTTGTTTGTGTGCAAACTCTCTTTTGCTTAGATGTGCTTTGTTTCCTCTATATCCGCGTTTAGGCCAAAAAGATGCTGAGCGCATAGTAAAAGTTTTAGCTTCTTTGCCATAAGAGATAACTTATAGTATGAATAACTGCCTTATTGTTATAAATTCTGCTAAGAAAGAGTCTGCTACACTAGGGAAAAATATATCAGATTTTTTAGATACCTTTAGCATAGCTTGCAAAATCTTTTCTTATAATGGACTGTGTGTTCAAAAAAAAAATCTTGACATTAGCTTTGAAGGCTTTGATTTTGTTATAACTCTAGGTGGAGATGGTACGGTTCTTTTTGCTTCTAGGGGATGCGCTCCTTTAGATATTCCCATTTTTCCAATAAATCTTGGCGATTTTGGCTTTTTGGCAGCTATACAAAAGAATGAATGGCAAGAAGAACTTAAAAATTATCTTGTAGGCAAGAAGTATGAACAAAAGCGTTTTCTTGTAGATGCAGAAGTTTTAAGAGAGGGAAAAACTATTTTTACAATTTCAGCAATGAATGATGTTGTGATTGCAAGTGTGGGAAGTATGCAGCTTTGTAATTTAAATGTTGCGTATAATCATGCACTCTTAGGTCCATTTAAAGCAAATGGAATAATAGTATCATCTTCTACAGGTTCCACTGCATATTCTGCTGCTGCAGGAGGACCTATTATAGACCCCTCACTCAATACTCTACTATTAACGCCAATAAGTTCTTTTAGTCTATCTGCACGTCCACTTGTGTTTTCTTCTGAAGGTGAACTTGCTGTAACTGTTTTACCTTCTAGGTCGGATATTGGATTAGTAGCAGATGGTCAAGAAACCTTTGATTTAAAAGTGAATGATGTTATAATATTGAGAGTAAGTAAATATGCCGTTCGGCTTATAGGGTCTTCGCAAGAAAAATTCTATTCTGCATTGCAAAGCAAACTGAACTGGGCAGGAGGTCCCCGTGCTTGAGGAACTGGATATAAAAAATTTTGCGCTTATAGATAGTGCTCACGTAGAATTTAATAAGGGCTTTACAGTTCTTAGTGGAGAAACAGGAGCGGGAAAATCTATCCTTATAGGAAGCCTTGCTTTTTTGTTAGGTGGAAAAGCTGGACTTGAACAAATACGTACTGGCACAACAGAAGCTCAAGTGTCTGGACTTTTTCGATTAGAAGCAAAAGAAGCATTT
>CAJOPO010000117.1 GCA_905236315.1 uncultured Treponema sp. | reverse complement strand
GTAAGTCGCTATAATAGCGCGACTTACAACATCGCATTTTCAAAGTTGCCTCTAAAAACTGAAGTTTTTAGAGGCTCCCTTATATTTTCTTTTGGAAATGGCTAAATATCATACCAAAACTAGCTCGCCCTTGTGTTACAGAACGCAGTTTAGTTGTAAAACCAAACATCTTTGCCATAGGAGCCTGTGCATGAATTATATTACCACCTGGCTTTTCATCCATACTGCTTATTATTCCGCCCGCTTGGGTCATCTGGCTCATTGCCTCTCCTACAAATTCTGAAGGGCTTTCTATATCTACAGCCATTATTGGCTCTAATAACTCTGGAGAGGCCACAGAACATGCTTTATCAAAAGCTTCTGCAGCAGCCGCTTCAAAGGCAAAAGTTGTAGAAGTAAGCGGATTATAATCTATAGCAGTAATAGTTACAGCTGTATCTGTGCATGGGTAGCCCATCTTTATTCCACTAGCAAAACTATTATTGATACTTTGTTCTATTGCTTCAAAAATCTCTTCTGGAATATCAAGATTGTGCTTTACACTGCAAGTATACAAGTTTCCTTCCCCAGTCTGTCGAGGTTCTACATGTATAGTAAGACCTGCAGTATTCTCTTTTCCTCCTAAAACACGGCTATAGTTTTCTGTGTAATCCGCACTAGAAGTAACTGCCTCTCTATATGTAACTTGCGGGGCACCAACTCTACAGTTCACCTTAAAATCATCTCGTATGCGGGTAACAAGAACATCTAAGTGTAATTCTCCCATGCCACTTATAACAAGCTGCCCTGTTTCTTCATCTTCTTTATGTGTAAAGGTGGGGTCTTCTCGGCTTAGTATTTCTAGGGTTTCATTAAGTTTATCCCTATCGCTCATAGTTTCTGGCTCTATGGCAATGGAAATAACAGGTTCTGGAAAACGAACACTTTCTAACAAAATGGGCATGCCCTCGCTTCCTAAAGTATCTCCTGTCTGAGACACTTTTAATCCAACAATTACGGCTATATCACCAGCAGAAACGCTATCCATTTGTTCCATGTGATTAGCATTTACACGCAAAATACGATTTATTCTCTCTCTCTTCTTTTTAGCAACATTATAGATTTGTGTACCTGTCGTTATTTTTCCTGCATACATACGAACAAAACACAATACCCCAGCTTGCACATCATATTGAATCTTAAATACTAAACCAACTGGAACCTTTGCATTAGGGTCGCATACAACATTAACTTTTTCTTGTTCATCATGCTTTTTTATCTGAACTCCCTCTGCAGCAGGCACTTCTGATGGTGAAGGTAAAAAGTCAATAATAGCGTCCATAAGAGGCTGAACACCTTGATTATGGCGACTAGAACCACACAAAAAAGGAACAAGAGTTCTGTTTATAGTACATTTTCGTAATGTTGCAATAAGCTCTTCGTTAGTGATTTCTTCCCCTTCAAGATATTTTTCCCCTAGAGCATCATCGTTACTAGCGATTGCATCAACCAATTTGTCTCGCCATTCTTGTGCAAGGCTAAGTAAATCTGCACTTATATCGCTAACTGTAAACTTTTCTCCTTCAGAAGCGGCATCCCAATGCAATTCTTTCATTCGCAATAAATCTATCACGCCATCAAAATCTTGCCCCGCTCCAATGGGAAGTTCTATAGCTACTGTTTGACAATTAAACTTATTGTGAACATCTTCCATTGCTGCAAAAAAGTCAGCCCCTACCCTATCCATTTTATTTACAAAACAAATACGAGGAACATTAAAGCGGTCAGCCTGCTTCCATACAGTTTCTGTTTGAGGTTGAACGTGTCCTACTGCACATATAACCGCTATTGCTCCATCTAAAACACGCAAAGAACGCTCTACTTCCGCAGTAAAGTCAACATGACCTGGTGTATCTATAATATTTATCTGGCAACCTTTCCATTGCGTAGTGATGGCTGCACTAGCGATTGTAATTCCCCTCTCCTGTTCTTGCTGCATAAAATCCATTGTTGCAGCACCATCATCAATTTCTCCAATCTTATGGATTTTCCCTGAGTAATAAAGTATTCGCTCTGTTGTAGTTGTTTTTCCTGCATCTATGTGAGCCATAATACCAATGTTACGCATATTTTCTAGCATAATTTTACATTCCTTCCATATTGAAAACAAAGTGCCAGCTATAAAGGCACTTTAAGATAAATCATTTAAAACGTATTTTAAAACGCTTTCTGGGCTATCCATTAATATACAAGCACCTGCTTTTTCTAAAAAATCTTTAGGCCTAAAGCCCCATGTTACGCTTAAGCAAGTCATATTTGCAGCTTTTGCTGTAGCGATATCCACTTCTGAATCGCCTACATAAACTGCATTTTTTACATCTGTATCAAGTTCTTTTAAGACGGCAAAGACAGAATCTGGATAAGGTTTTCTTCTAATGCCTTCGCTTTCCCTCTCCCCTATAGCATTTTTAGGCAAAATAAGACCTTGAAAATGTAAAGCAGCCAACTCTTTTACCTGTTCATCTGGCTTATTAGAAACTATGCCCATCTTTATGCCATTATTAGAAAGTTCTTTTAAAAGAGATAGTATGCCATCATAGGGACGAGTTTTATTTTGCCAATTTTTAGCATAAAAACTTTTTAATGCCGCTAACGCTTTATCAAAATCAGGATTACTACGCCCATTAGGAAGAGCTTTTTCCATTAAAACAGCAAGCCCATTTCCTACAAAGGTTCTCACTTCTTCAAGAGTACGCTCTGCATAGCCTAAAGAAGTTAAGGCATTATTGCAGCTATCTTTTAAGTCTTCTAGTGTATCTAAAAGAGTTCCGTCTAAATCAAATACAACGCTTTTTATTTTATCCATATTCTATAAACCATTATTACTACAATTTAAAGAAACGTAGATTTTAGTAAAAATCAGATTTTGATTAGATAATATCACAAATTATATAGTTTTTTCAACGTTTATATTGTTTAAAGGCAAGTTATTAGCATCAAAAATATTGAGAGCATCATGCAAACTAACAGGAATGACCTTATCAGAGCGAGTAAGAAGGCCACATAAGCTAAGTATATATCCTATAAGTTCTTGAGCAGTAAAGTGCGCTCTAAAATATTCCATATCAATATCTTTATCTCTCTTAGATAATCTTCTGCCACTATTATCAATGAGCAAAGGTAGGTGAAAAAAGGAAGGAACGTTAAATCCTAATTTTTTATAGATATATTGCTGAGCATGCGAAGAAGGTAATAAATCATTACCACGCACAATCTCTGTTACGCCCATAAGAGCATCATCTACAGTTACGGCAAGTTGATAAGCAAAAGTGCCATCTGAACGGCGTACTATAAAATCCCCAAAATCTCTTGCTAGATTATATTTAGTTTCTCCATAATGACCATCTATTACAATAGATTCTTCATTAGGCATATTGATACGTGTAGCGGGAACTCTTAGTGAGGCAAGGCGTGCTTTTTCTTCTAACGATAGATTTTTGCACCTACCTGAATATACTAAAATGAACAAGGAATTTGGAGCAGAGGATGCCATAATATCTGCACGTGTGCAGTAACAATCATATAGCAGATTTTGTTTTTTTAGTTTTTGAAATGCTTCTTTATATAAGTCAGTGCGCTCTGTTTGGTAGAATGGTCCTCCATCCCATTCAAGACCTAGCCATTCTAAATCTTGCAAAAGCACTTTAGTATACTCTGCCTTACAGCGTTGAGTATCTATGTCTTCTATTCGCAAAATCCATTTGCCCCCAGTCTGCTTAGCCTTAAGATATGATATAAGTGCAGTATATATATTTCCTAAGTGCATTCTACCACTGGGAGAAGGAGCAAATCTACCTACAAGCAATTTTTATCTCTATAAATTATCAAAAAAGCCTTTCGCTTTTAAGAGTTCAGCATTTAAAATACCACCTAAAGCCGCTCCTCGTTTAGTATTATGGCTTAATGCAACAAACTTTACATCAAAGACATTGCATTTTCTTAAACGCCCTATTACGCAAGCCATGCCTTTTTCTGTTTCTCTATCTCGTCTAGGCTGAGGTCTATTTTCTTCATGGCGCACAACAATAGGTTGTTCAGGAGCACTAGGTAAATGTAACTCTTGAGGTACGCTTGTATAAGATGTCCATATTTTTTCTATTTGTTCAAGAGAAGGTTTTTTATCTTCTGGTAAATCAAATTCCAAACTTACGCAAGCGGTATGACCATCTATTACAGGAACACGTGTACAAGTAGAACTCACAATAGGATAAGAAGCATTTTCTATATGATTACCCTGTACGCTTCCTAAAATTTTAAGACATTCTTTTTCTGTTTTTTCTTCTTCCCCGCTTATAAAAGGAACTATGTTGTCTATCATATCATAGCTTGCAACGCCAGGATAACCTGCTCCACTTACTGCTTGCAAAGTTGTTACAATCATACGCTTTACAGGATAGCCTGCTTTTATAAGGGCATGTAGGGGCATCATATATGTTTGTAAAGAACAATTTGGTTTTACAACTATAAAACCTTTGTCCCAAGAATGATTTTCTTTTTGTTTTTCGATTATATCTAGATGTGAATAGTTTATTTCTGGAATAAGCATAGGAACATCTTCTGTCCATCTGTTTGCACTTGCATTGCTTACAACAGGGATTCCTTTAGTGGCATAAGATGCTTCTAGGGCTTTTATTTCTTCTTTTCCCATTTCTAGCGCACTAAAAACAAACTTACATTTTCCAATGGCAGAGTTTACATCATTAGCATCTTGAACAACAAGATTAGCTACGGCACAAGGAATATCAGCACCAATTAACCATCTATTTGCAACGGCATCTTTATAAGCTTTTCCTGCAGAACGAGGGGAAGCTGCAACATAGGTTACCTCAAACCAAGGATGATTTTCTAATAATTTAATATAACGCTGCCCAACCATACCAGTTGCGCCTAAAACACCTACTTGTATTTTGTCTGACATATACATTCTCCTATAAAGCACAATCTTGAAGTGCTTTTTTTATAATTTTTTGCGCATCGGGGTTTGCTTCTACTAATGGTAAACGCAAACTACCAGAGGGAAGTCCTTTTACATTCATGGCATATTTTATGCTACTAGGGTTTCCATCGCAAAAAGCAGCTCTAAAAAATGGTTGCAATCTATAGTGTATAGTTCTAGCAGCTACAAAATCTCCTTTTAAGCAATCATGAACAAGTTCTGTCATAAGGGCAGGACATAAATTAGTTACTACAGAAATAACTCCGTTTCCACCTGCTGCCATAAGAGGAAGCGTTAAGCCATCATCACCACTTAATACCGCAAAATCAGGATGAACGCTTTGTACTTTTTCTATTACTTCCATCATCTGATTTATATTTCCACTAGCTTCTTTTACACCTGCAATATTAGGTAAATCTGCAATACGCTGTAAAAGAGGAGTTGAAATATTCTTTCCTGTACGGCCTGCTATGTTATAAACAATTATAGGGATACCCACAGAGCTAACGGCTTTGTAATGCTGAAAAATACCTTCATCACTTGGTTTATTATAATATGGAGTTACAACGAGTGCATAATCAGCATTTTTTGCTTTTGCACGTTCCACATAACGCACTGCATCTCGCGTATTATTGCTACCTGCTCCAACTATTACTTTTACATTTTTATTATTTTTTGCATTAAATTCATGAACTAGAGGAATGGCAATATCCAACATTTTTTCTTCTTCATCTTCATCTAATGTAGGAGTTTCTCCGCTTGTTCCTAGAGGCAAAAGCCCATCTATTCCTTGTTCTAACTGAAACTCTATATTTTTCTTAAAGCCTTCATAGTCTACAGAACCGTCTGCAAACATGGGTGTTATCATGGCTGTAAAAGAACCTTGAAGTTTAGACATAAATGCTCCTCTTATTCTAAAACGCTTTGCAAGTTTTGTTTTGCTATTAATGATATAGCAACAATTTATATACATAATATTACATAAATATACAAAACAATCAATAGACCACTAAGGGTATACATGGAAAGTGAGTTTTTATGAGAACATCTTTAAAACAGGTTTTCTGCAATCTAATCTATACACAAATGAACTAAAGTGAAGTATAATAAAACTATGGTAGGATATAATTTTAAGCCAGTAGAAGATTTAGTTTTTAGTGATGATTTTATGTTTGGCGCAGTAATGCGGGAACCTAAAATTTGCAAGGGTGTTCTTGAACGACTTTTGCAGATAAAAATCGACCATCTTGAATACCCTGAACTGCAAAAGACGATTTCTCCATTCTATACACAAAAAGGCGTACGTCTAGATGTATACCTTGCAGATAGCAATAGGGTCTTTGATGTAGAATGTCAAACTTACAAGATTAAAAACATAGGAAAACGAGCACGGTACTATCAATCGATGATTGACATAGACAGTCTTTTTAAAGGTATAGATTATTCAGAACTAAAAGAAAGTTATATTATTTTTATTTGTACTGATGACCCATTCAATGAAAATTTACCTGTCTATACATTTGAGCGTATCTGTAAAGAAAATGCAGATGTTAAGCTAAATGATTGCACTCATCATCTTATTTTCAATGCAGCGGCATATAAAAAAGAAACAAACCAAGAGATAAAAGATTTTCTTGCATTTGTAAAAGACAATGCAGTACAATCAGATTTTACAAAGGAGATTGCAGCTATGGTACAAACAAAAAAATTTCAGAATACATTTTTAAATGAATATCTAGCTATTCAACTTCACGAGCGTGATGTAACTGAGCGTGCAACAGAAAAAGGCCTAGCGCAAGGAATAGAGCAAGGAATGGCGAAGGGAATGGCGCAGGGAATGGCACAGGGAATTGCACAAGGAGCAAAAGAAGCAAATCTCTCTACAGCAAAAATTCTAAAGCAATCCAATGTAGATATTGCACTAATTGCAAAATCGACAGGGCTATCTCCTGCAGAAATTGAGGCACTTTAGGAGCTTAATATAAAATTAAAGAAAACTTAAAGCATGGCTAAGAAAAGTGAATTATGAAAATGTTATACACAACATAAGCCCTGTATGGAACACAGAAAGTAAAGCTTTAATTTTGGGCAGTATGCCTTCTGTAAAAAGCAGGGAAGTAGGCTTCTTTTATATGCATCCTCAAAATAGGTTTTGGAAAGTGCTTCCAGCTCTTTTTAATGAAGAGCTTTCTTTAGAAAATAATGCTATAAATAAAGAAGAGGCTATAAAAGAGAGAGTAGATTTTTTGCTTAAGCACAATATTGCATTATGGGACGTAATTAATTCTTGCAAAATACATGGAGCTTCAGACTCTAGCATAAAAAACGTTATTCCAAATGATTTTACGTCCATTCTACAAAATGCGCAGATTCATAATGTATTTTTTACAGGTAAGAAAGCATTTTCTTTGTGGCAAAAATACTGCAATGTAAAATATCAAGAACTGTATAAGCTAAAATGCGTCTGTCTTCCTAGTACAAGCCCCGCAAATGCTCGACAGACTTTACCCATGCTTATAGCTTCCTATAGAATAATTGCAGAAAGTCTAAGTTATATGCATCATGCCCCTGCTCCTAATAATTTTTGAGCAGAAAAAGCTATTATTAGTGGAATAACAACATTGTCAAAATCTTTTAGTGGCAAAACTTCTATAAACATACCAATACATGCTAGACTAAGGGCAACTGTAGCATTATGGCAGACTAAAAAAGAAGAGATAAATATTGCCGTAAAACAAGTGAGGCTTCCTGCAACAGTTTTTCCAAAGGTGAATGGAAGTACAACCTTACCAAACAACTTTCCTGATAAACTTGCTAATCCATCACCGAAGGCAAGGGAATATATGCCTATAGATGCTGGTAAAGGATTAAACAAGAGTGCTGTTAGCATTATCCCCACAGAAAGAGTTACAGGCCCTAAAACAAATCTGTTTTCATCTCTTTTGCGAGCGGCTGCTGCTGTAATATCAGAAATAAAAGGAACGTTTTTTCCGTTAAGACGCATAAGTTCAGCCGTGCAATAAATTAAAGTTACAAGGGCAAGCGCAGACAAAACTTGCCAATATAAGTATTTTAGCAAAAAAGGAATGAATGCACTGCATACGTGTATGGATTTACGGAAAATTTCTTTAGCAATATCATTAAAACGCTGCCTACTGATAATGCTATTTTTTCCGTAAATCTTTCTCATTGCTCTAAACCTCGTTCATTATATAGAACCATAGGTATATCCATATAAATCTCTGGTTCATAACCATAATTTGGATTTGTAAGATACTTTATATTCTGCTCAGCAAGATTAGAACCTGTTAAACGTATCATAGTTTCTTGATTACGAGTAAGAGCATCCCATGCAAGATTGCTTTCTTCAAAGTTTACAAGAGCAAGCCCATTAAGATTATTATCGTTGCCATTTAAATATGCAAGCCTAGAAAGCGTTACACCTAAATTATTTCTTGCCTTTCTATATACATCAACTAAATCACCTTGGTCAGAGCGAGATTGAGGCAATATAATATTATACTTTTGGAAGTCTACATCCAAAAGATTTAGAAGGCGTTCGTAATAACCACGCGCTGCAAGATTATCATTTCTTTTGCTTACAGTGTTTGCTAGAGCAAGCAATAAGTGTTCATCTTTATCATTACTTTCTAAGCCACGCACAAAAGCACCCCATGCTTCTGTATAATTTTTATTATTATATTGAATATATCCAATTTTATAACGAACAGCAGCGGTATCTAATTTATTATCTACTGCTTCCTTATAATTTTCTAAAGCAGCTTCCATATCTCCGTTTATAAAGTAGTTTACATCTCCTAAATCTGCATATAAACGACCTATGTCCTCTGAAGTCTGTAAACTGCCGTTTTTAGATTCAGATTCAAACAAGGCAATGCCATCGCCGTAGGTCTGCTGAGCAAGCAAGTATTCTCTAGAGTTAGAATATTGTTCTCCTAGCAATCTATATGTATTTACAAATGTAGCAGTTTCTCTTCTAGTTCTATGAGTTTGCCTTTTGAATGCTTCTAAAGCATATTTAAACATTCTTCGAGCACCATCATCGTTATTTGTAAGCACATAATAATGCCCCATATTGTAGAGAGCCGTAGGATTTGTTTGGTCTTTTTGGATTGCCTTTTCTAGCATATCCTTTACGTTTTCTATTTCTATACGTAAACTTTCTTCTGAAGGACGTAACTGACCATAACGCTTACGCAATAAATAACCGCTAAGCTCTGTTAAATCTTCCGCACTTAAACTCTTTAAGTTTGAAGGATAGAACATCTTTTTATAAGAAAGAACTTGAGCTAAATTATCCATTCTTATATACCAGCGCATTTGGCGTGCTTGATACGTATTTAGCTTTTTAGAGTTTCTGTAAAGTTCTAATAACAAATCATATTGCTCTTTTGCAAGAGGATATTTATCAACATCGCCACCTTCATAAGCCCATTCCAAATATAAATCGCCTAATAAAAGAATGGCATCTGGGTCATTATTGTGGAAGTCTAAAATCTCTCTTTTAATTATGCGTTCCGCTTCTGCATAATTATACAACTCCTGCATTTCCATAGAAGCCCAATCAAGACCAGCTTGCTTATCATGTTTGTATAATAATAACAAAGCGCGATACTTTTTTCTTGCACGGTCATATTGCTTATGCTCACGATAGCGTTCTGCATATTTAAAGAACCAATTCTTTACAGGTTTCTTTGCATACGCTTTATCAAAAAGTTCTTCTGAACGTGCATATTGATTTTCTTCTATTAGAGTATAACCTTGTTTATACAAATTATTTGCAACTATAGGAGTATAAATAAAGGTGTTTATAAGGAAGAATAAACATGCCAAAATAATAGCAGCACCTGTGCTTAAAATGGCAGCAGGGATTATTCTATTTTTTAGCTGATACTCTAAAGATTGCTTATATGCTTCATATTCGCTTGCAGTTCTTCTTTCATAGTCGCGAGGAACGTCTAAACTAATATCAAGCATTTTTTCTAGCTGACTTGCCAACTGTCTAGCAGGAACTTTTCTAAGAACCTTATCTAAAATGGCAAATACGGCATCGTCTGTAAATTCGTTTTTTACAACTAAATCTTCTAGTGCAATGCGAACATTAAGTGGGTATTCTGCAAGATTTTGTCTAAAGCGTTTATATTCAGCATCTGTAAACGTATTTTTAGGCTTTTT
>CAJOPO010000116.1 GCA_905236315.1 uncultured Treponema sp. | reverse complement strand
TGTAATTATTTACGTTTGCCGCTTACTCAGGCAGCACGAACAGAGTGTTTTTGTAATCCTTAGGATTCAATCCTTAGGATTCAATCCGCTAGGCTCCTTTTCGCTGTTTTTTCAGGAGTACACTGAAAAACTGATTTTCGTGGTAATGAACCAAGCCCTTTATTATCAGTTAATGTTCATTGTCTAAAATAAGAACAAGTCTATCAACTTTATTGCCCCCATTGGCAGAGTATATCTCCATTGTCTAATCTTTTTATTACCACATCAAGCGTGTATCCGCTCTCCAAAATCGCTATGCCTGAATAAATGTTCTTGGAAGTCTTCTGAATGTTTACTACTTTTTCAACCTTAAAAAACGAATTTTGCTCAATGATTTTCTTTGCGTTTTCTGCAAGGTAAGTTTTATATGAAGAGTGTCCAATAGAACCAAACACCAAAAGTAGAATAAGAGGGTAAACAAAAATAAGTTTTTTGCTGATTATTTTTTCCACCAACGCAGTGTTTTTTGTTATGCTTTCAAGTAAAACAGCAAGATAACCAACGAGTGGGTACAATATTGCAAGGTTTATGATAATACCAAGTATTGTCCAGATAAGCCCTTGTCCTATACTGATATTATGGAAAATTACATAACTATTCCAAGAGAAAATAGCAGTAAAAAAGCCAAAGCCTAAAACTTTTAATAGCAATGTCATTTCCTGCTCAGCAGAGGACACAATACTTTTGCATTTCTCGTCTTCACCGCGCTTCTTTGCAAACTCAGAAATGGTTTTGATGATTTGGGCAAGAGCTTTCATATCAGCCTTGTCGTTCTTTATCGTCAACTCAAGTTCGTTTGAAAGCCTCACTATTGCCTGCTTTTCATCATTTTTATCCACCCCAATTTCTGTAATGTCCGTATACTTTACAACAACAGGTAGCATCATTTTTTCGCTTACGTACATTGCATAATCTGTAAAGACAATAGTTCCCTCTTCCTTATTGTCATACACAGCCAATATATCGGAGGTCGTAATTTTATTTTTTGCAACCCTTTTAGTAAGCCATTGAAGTTTTAAGTTAGAAATCTCATTACGCAATTTAAAACTCGTAGTTTTTGACTGTGCATTGCTCTTCCCTTGAACGTTAAAGATGCTCTCTTTCTTCTGTGTGATTATTTCTGTAATTGACTGATATTCCCTGCCATCAGCGGCTACAGGGTCTACTTTATTCTTCTCGGCTTCCTCTTCCTTCTCGTTCATTTCCTTGACTTTATTTTGTAGTCCGCCAATTTTTTCAGAAGCAGCCTTTGCTATTCCTGCAAATGCACTTTCTGATTTCACCTTGCCACCAACTTCTTGCCCACAGTTAGGGCAAAACTTTGTTCCATCTGCTATTTCTTTACCACAATTTGCACAAAACATATTTTTCCTCAATCCTTACTGTAGACCAAATATTGCGTTGTAGATTGCCTGTGACATAATGCCATCTTTTGTAAAGCCGTTATCACCCTGCCATTCTTTGAGCGCAGCTTCTGTCTTAGGACCAAAATAGCCGTCATCTTCACCGTAATCAAGGTAGTCTAAGTAAATAAGCACTTCTTGTAGCTGCTTAACATCATCCCCATTCATGCGGGTACTTTTTAGCCTTAGGTCGCGAGAGTAAGGGACTGATGGTGGTTCTATAAACAACTGAATTGTGTTTGCATTAGCATCATAGATAAATATTTTTGCATCATACTCGCCGCTAGGAACAAACATGGGGTAGCAAACAATCTTATCGTCTTTGCATGAATAATCATAAAATAAAACGCCACCTTCAGTTGAAAATGCTAGTATGCCACAGTCCGTAAAAAAGGCCTTTGCATTTTTATTCTTTGTAAATGTAAATGTCTTACCCGTAACAGGATTCAAATCTTTTTGCAAATCAGAAACTGAAGTGTCGTAGGTATTTATGCGCTGCTTTTCTTCGTTATATTTAATCTCATCTCCTGCAACGTAGATTCCGCTTGTATCTGCATCGTAGTAATACACTCCAATGTCTGTTTCTCCCAAGCCTTCAGAAGCACTAGTCACTTTTGCAATTCCGCAATCGTAAAATTGCCATGAAAAGTAAGCGGGAGCTACTGCCGCCCCAAACTGTTTACCAACGAATGGGGCTGTGGTACTGATTGCCCTTAAGAACTCAAACACTTGACCTGAAGCTACAAGAGTTCCTCCTTGTGATACAATCTCTTTGTTTTCCTGATTATAAGTAAAAGTTTCCCAAGAGCCGTCAGCAAAGTGACATTCCACGCTATTTTCATTGTGTTCCCAAATGCCTAGCATTTCACCTTCGCTATCATCATCTAAAGCCAATGAAGAAACTATACCGCATTTCGTAAAAGCAAATGAGCGATAATCATCAATATAGAAGATTTTGCCTTCCACCCCTTCTACCTTTTTATTGCTTACCTTGCTTACTTCTTTCTTTGCACATGCTACCATATTAAAAGCAAAAGTACAAACTAGCATAATAAAAATAAATCCGTTTCTTTTCATATTCTCTCCATAAAGTTAAGTGAAATTTATATTGTGGGAACCTCTAAAAATTGCAATTTTTAGAGGTAACTTTGAAAATGCGATGTTTTAATTCCTGCTATTACCAGGAATTAAAACTCGT
>CAJOPO010000115.1 GCA_905236315.1 uncultured Treponema sp. | reverse complement strand
TTCACGCCAATAATCTAATAAATCTTTCATTGTGTTCTCATAAGGAATTTTGGGTCCCCAGCCTGTATGTTTTTTAAACTTACTACAATCTGGGACTTGTAAATCTGCATCTATAGGACGTAAACGTTCATTGTCAACATCAATTTTTATCTCATCTTTTTTAGTAGAAAAAGAAATAAGAGTATTAAGCGTATCCCCAACTTCGCATGTGTGGCTACCTCCTATGTTGTAATATTCTCCAGCAATAGGATTTACAGTTACAAGCATATAATATGCACGAACAGCATCTCTAACATCTGCATAAGTGCTAAGTGATTTTAAGTTTCCAACTTTTACTATTGGAGGAATTATATTTGCTTCAATCATTGCAATTTGTTTTGCAAAAGTTGATTCATGAAATACATCTCCTCGTCTAGGTCCTGTATGTGTAAACATTCTTGTAGTCATTACTTTCATTCCATAGGCTTGAGCATAATATCGCCCAAGTAAATCTGTACCAACTTTTGAGATTGCATAAGGGGAAGCTGGATGGAAAGGACATTCTTCATTAATACCATTTTCAGGTTTCTTCTCTGGCGGAATTTTTCCAAATACTTCTGATGAAGCACATACATGAATAATAGGCTTGTATTCTTTGTTCATATTCATTTCTATGCGAATACTTTCAAGTAGGCGGCAAGTACCTAATATATTTGTATTTAAAGTATCAATAGGAGATGTAAAGCTTGTGAGTGGGTAACTTTGTGCTGCAAGATGAAAAATATAGTCAGGTTTTATTTTTTGGATTACATTTATTAAAGATACTTGGTCATTTAAGTCTGCATATTCAAAATATACACGGTCTTTTTTATTTACTCTTTCTAACAAATGTTCAACATTATCTAATGGACTTCTCCAGCGACAAACTCCGTAAATATCCCAATCTGTATTATCTAAAAGAAAATCGCATAGGTGAGAGCCTACCATCCCTGTAATGCCTGTAATAAGTGCTTTTGTTTTCATATTTGTACCCCTTTTTATAAGTTTACTTTTCAGCTTTATAAAAATTTATTTTGGTTCCTTCACTTTCAAATTTAAATGGAACATACATAAAGTCATTTAAGATTTTACGTACATTTTCTTGTTTATCTTTTTCAACATAGAATACAAAAAATCCACCTCCTCCTGCACCTAATAACTTACCGCCTAGTGCACCTGCTTTTATGGCTTTTTCGTACATTGAATCTATAAAATCTGTAGAAATACTTTTCGTAATGCCTCGTTTTAGTTTCCATGTATAATCAAGTAATTTCCCAAATTCATCTAAATTACTTTCGGAAACAAGAATCTTTTCAGCTTCGTCCACAAGAGAAAGCATTTCTTTTAGCTGCGCTGTTTTATTTTTAGTAGCCTGCTCTTGTAATGTAGATACTTCATGTGAATATCTTGTAAAGCCTGTAAAAAACAGCATAAGGTTTTCATTTAATAATTGCTTTCTTTCATTTGAAATCACAATGGGAGCCACAGAAAATCCATCAGACGTAAAATTGATGCGATTAAATCCTCCAAATGCTGCAGCTATTTGGTCTTGAATACCACCGCTTTCTTTGCAAAGCGTACGCTCTAAGTAAATTGCGTCTTTTGCAAGTTTTGTCTTATCAACATATTTTCCTTGCAATGCATACAAAGCGTATAACATACCGACTGCAAAAGATGAACTTGTTCCCAGCCCACTTCGTGCAGGTAAATCAGCAGTATAGTCTAATCTGATTTCATTCATTTCAAGATATTTTAACGCATTTCGTACAGCAGGATGTTTAATTTCATCAACAGTCTTTGTGCGCTCTATAATGCTATATGTGATTTGATTTTTATATTCAAAGAATCTTGGTAAATATCCTACAGAAACTATACAATACTTATCAAAAGTTGTAGAAATAACTGACCCTCCATATTTATTATAAAAATCAGGAAAATCAGTTCCACCGCCAAAGAATGACATTCTAAATGGTGTTTGCGTAATAATCATTTGTATCTCCTAAAGTTCAAGCTTTATTTTTTTTAAGGAAAGGAGTTTCTTTACTAATGTATTATCCATTAGTGTTGAAGAAGCCCTTTTAGTTTTGAATATATCATTAGGATTATTTACAGAAATAGGAATAATTTTTTCTTTATTTATTCCTAGTTTATCTGCTATTAAAATTCCAACATCATATTTAGATAGGTCTTCATCACCACATATATTTATGATTTTAGGAATCTCTATAGAGGATTCCATTAATTTTATTAATATATCAGCTGCTTGATTAAAATGGATTGTAGAGCGATAGGAATCACTGAACAATTCAAAACTTTTATTTTTATTTAATGTGTCTACAATTACATCATAAAAATGTTTCTTTATGGGAGACAAACTTGGCGCAATTAAAAAGGGATAGCGTACAATATTATATCCATATCCTAAAACTAATTGTTCGGCGACTACTTTTTGTGTTCCATATAAATTTACAGGATTTAGACTATCATGTTCATTAAAATGATATCTATTAATACTTTCGCCATATACACTATCACTGGAAGGATAAAAGAAGCACTTTACATTTTCTAATTTATTTAAAAAGTAAGAAAAACATGTAACATTTACATTCCATGCTATGTGCGGATTTTTGTTTACAAGGTCTGGATTGTGATAGGAAGCAAGATAAACCACTTTTAAACTTTCTTTTATATTGCTAAGATAAGAACATAATGAATCTACAGATTTAAAATTTGTAACATCACAAGCAATCCAATGAATCCTATTATCTAAAGTTACTTTTTCTATATTTCTTGCTGTGGCAATAATATTTTCTTTTGTTTTTGTAAGAATATTTTTTAAAATATAAGAACCTAAAAATCCATTTGCACCAATTATCAAATACATAACTTATCTTTTCTCCAATTTATATTCACGTCCTGGTAAATAATGATTCCAGATACAATGATGTAAAATACTTAGTTGGTATATGTTTCCTTTTATTCCTCCAACCTTAGAGGGAACCTCTCCCTTTGGATATGCCCTTGTTACAGGTATTTCTATAGTTTTAAAGCCTAAGCGACATGCTCTTATGGGTAAGTAATATATAAGTTCATAACCCCAAAATATTTCTCTAAATGGTAAAACCCTATCATCTTCTAAAAATTTTTTAGAATAAGCTCTAAAACCGTTTGTTGTATCACTTAGATGTTTGCCTGCACATAGTGTCATAATGGGTTCATTTATAAGCTTTAAAGCCCAATGGCGTATGAAAGGTGTATTTATTGCTTTCCCACCTTTTACATATCGACTTCCCTGTATATAGTCATAGCCTTCATTAAGTTTTTGTATAAAATTAGGAACTGCACAAGTATCATCTTTATTATTTCCGTCTACCGAAATAATTCCTTCATACTCTTGTTGTAAAGCCCAAAAATACCCCATACGTAAATCTGTTGAATATCTTCCTTTGCCTTTTCTTGTAAGCAAAGCTCTATGCCCATTTTTCTTTAAGAAAGATATATCCGTTGTACCGTCAGTAGAACCTGCATCGCATACAATTACATCAACAATAGAAAAGATATTATTGTTTTTCATTTTTTCTACTTGTTCAAAATATCTTTCACCTTCATTAAATAATGGTATTAAAAGGGCATATTTATTTTTTTTATTAAAAAATACTGTTTCTGTAAATTCAGGAATTTGTTTTTCTATCATTTATATTTCCTTATTTCTTGAATTAAAATACTAATAAAATATTAACCTAAGTTTCTTTTAACGATATTGTTAATAATATCTAATAAGGAAAGATTATGACCTATTAAAAAACTTTGTTTACAACCTGCATTTTGACCAGTTTTAACATCATTTTCACTATTGCCAATCATATAACTTTGTGATAAATCAATATTAAAATCGTCTGCTGCTTGAAGTAGTAAGCCCGCCTTTGGCTTTCTACAGTTGCAATTACATTTATATTCTAATCTCTCCCCTTTAAATCCTTTATCTGTATGATGAGGGCAATAATAAATAGCATTTAAATAACAGCCCTCTTTCCCTAAAAGAGTTTCTAGTTTATTGTTAATTTCTTGTAATTCTAAAAAATCCAATTCTCCTCTTGCTATTGCAGGCTGATTAGTTACAACTATTGCTAGATAGCTAGAATTATTTATTGTTCTTATAGCTTCTCCTGCGTTTTCAACTAGTTCTAAATCATTTATGTTTGTTAAAAATCCAACTTCTTTATTTATTGTTCCATCCCTATCAAGAAATACAGCTTTTTGTTTTAAAGTTATATTACGTGCATTTATTAATCCATTTTTCATATCTATTTCTGTAGAATGATAACGTTCTGGAGTGCCTACATCTTTAATATACTCAGAGGTGTCATACGCATATATTTTTTTATTCTGTATAGAAGGTTTTAATATATCACGGTCAAGGTCTATCTTTTCTGTATGTAAATATTTTTTTGCATCTAAAAGCAAACTTGGAGATATTATTTGTATTCCTGCATTTACACGATTTTTGTACCATAGACGCTCATCTTCCTTATTAAGCCACTGTATAATACGATGTGTATCTGTAGGCATTCCGCCTTTTGTATTTGGTAAAAGTAATTGAGTTACTAAAACAGAAGAATCATAAGGATGGGAGTTTGGATGAGAAACTAAGGTTGCGTCAGCATTGTGTGCTTTATGAAAATTGATTAAACGAGAAAAGTCTAAATCAAAAATAATATCTCCGCATAAAAGCAAAAAGTCTTCATTGTTATTAATTAATCCATCTATCTTATATAATGCGCCTGCTGTACCTAAAGGTTCATGCTCTTCATAATAATGTATGCAAACTCCAAATCTTTCCCCATTACCAAAGTATTCTTTAATGCAATGCCCCAAATGCCCAATCACTATAGTTATATCTGTTAAACCATTACGTTTAAGGCAATTAATTTGATGTTCGAGGATTGGCTTACCACATAGCTTTATCATTGGTTTAGGAACGTTATTTATAATAGAGGCTATTCTAGTTCCTTTTCCACCTGCCATAATTATAACTTTCATAATTATTCCTTCCAAAAGTATTCTTCAAGCAAAAGACATATAGTGTGATAAATAGGTAGATGTAGTTCTTGTATTTTATATGTTTCAGTTTCAGGCGCAATTATAGAAACGTCAGCTATATTTTTTAGTTTTCCACCATCGTTTCCTGTAAGTGCAATAGTTTTTAGACCTTTAGCTTTTGCAACAGTCATTGCATATATAATATCTTTTGAATTACCGCTTGTAGAAATCCCTAGAAATACGTCATTTTCTTTTCCTAGTCCCATAACTTGTTGTGCAAAAATTAGATTAGAGTCAATATCATTTAAAGTGGCTGTTATAAGCGATGTGTTGTTTGATAATGCTATTACAGGTAATGCTCCCTGTAGCTTACTAGAGAGATATGAACCGACTTCTTTATCAATCTTTACTAGGGAAGCCATAAATGATTCTTCTAAGATACGTTTTTTTACAAATGATTTTAATAGCTCGCCTGTAATATGGTCACTATCAGACGCGCTACCACCGTTACCACAAACAAGCAATTTATTCCCATTCTTAAAACTTGATGTAAGAATAGTATATGCTTTTTCTATAGAATCTTTACAGGAATTAAGTTGTTTATATCTGTTTAATAGGGAGTCTAAATATTTTAACTGCATATTCTGTCCTTTTGGACATTGAAAAGTTGCATCTTTGCCCGAAGCCGAGCGTAGCAAGGCTTCGGGCAAAGGGCTTTTTCAAGTCCTTTGCCTAGTGTACACTAGGCAATTTTTTTTGCAGCCGTAAAATATTTAGATAGATATTTAGCTATGTTACAAAATGTATGTTATTTTATCCCCAAAAACTCATTCTGGGGAGTGTGCATGCACTATGCCACCGATGTTCCATGTTACCACAGTGTGTCATTCTTAAACGGTTCTTCTTATTCAACTTGATTTACCAATGCCCACTTGCTCCACCGCCACCAAAACTACCCCCGCCACCGTGAAAAGAACTTCCTCCACTGTGGTGATTTGATGAATGTGAATTAAAACTGCCAAAACTAGAACTTCTTGTTGTGACTACAGGTCTAGAACTGCCACCGTGGCTTACATACATACTTATTATAATAATTACCCATACAAAAAATAGCGTAAAGAATATTAAGGCTCCAGAATTATCTGCGCTAACAGATTGTTTCATCGGCTCTGTTATAAGAGAAGA
>CAJOPO010000114.1 GCA_905236315.1 uncultured Treponema sp. | reverse complement strand
GTTGTCTTTCCACAGCCAGAAGGTCCTAACAATGTAGTAAAACTGCCTTTTTTTACGCAAAAAGAAAAATCCTTTACTATAGGAGTTTTGTCATACGAAAAAGAAATATTTTTTAAGACTAAACTATTTTCTACTTCTTCTTTTTGTTCCATAAACTGCCCACTCCCAAAACTGCAAATGTTACTAGTGTAAGAATTAATGCTAACGCTGCCGCTTCTCCCCAGTTACCTTCTTCTGCAAGGTTTAAAATTTCAACAGAGGCAAGAGGGGTATTAAAAGATATAAGAAATATTACGGCACTTATAGTTCCCACTCCGCGCACAAAACTATATATAAAAGAAGCATTTAAGCTCCCCCTTATAAGTGGCGAAAGAATTTGAAACAACACTTGTATTCTGTTTGCCCCTAAAGAACTCGCTCCATCATCAATAGAAGTTTTTATTTGATACATTCCTGCCGAAATTGAACGGTAAGAAAAAGGCAAAAATCCTACAATCATAGCAATGACTATCATAAAAGCCACTGCGTCAAAGTTTATTAGCGAGGCTGCCATAGAAAGAGCAAGCCCTATTAAAGAGCCTGGAATGGCAGCGGGTAACTGAGGCACTGTATCTAAAAATATTCTACACGGACACTCTGTTCTATGAGCCATGTAAGCTGCCCCTAAAGAAAGCAGTGTACTACAGAGTGCACCAATAAAGGCAAAGCATAAAGAATTTCTTAAACCTTCTGTATGAGAAAACGCTTCTTTTATATGGCTTAGTGTAAAATCTGTTTGAATACCCCATAACTTTTGAAAGGCTCCTGCAATAAGGGCAATAAACTGAGAAATGATTGCAAGGACTACTAGTGAACAAAAAAGCGTAAGAAATATTCTTACTAGTAAAGAGGACTTTTGTGCTTCTATGCTTGAAGAGGCAAAGGTTTTTCCTCCTATAGTAGCCGTTTTGCTGATATTCTTTTTTTGAATTTTGTTTTGCGCTATAAAAAGAATTATGGAGGGAAGTAATAGTATCATACCTAGCACACTAGCTGTTCCCCTGTTTAACCAACCATTTAACTGTGTATATATTTCTACAGCAAGCACTCTAAATCTACCGGCTACAATAAGAGGATTTCCAAAGTCCCCAAGTACACTTACGGCAATAAAGAGTAAGGCACCTATTATTCCGGGAGAGGAAAGGGGAAGCGTAATGGTAAAAAATATATGTAATCTTGAAGCCCCCATACTTAACGCAGCTTGCTCTAAAGAGGGAGAAATGCCCCTAACAGTTTGCTCGCATATAAGATATGCTATAGGAAAAAACGTGAGCACTTGTGCTAGAAGTAAACCTGCAAAACCATATAGAGAAATATCAAGATGTAGCAGAGTGCGGGTTATAAAGCCCTGCCTTCCAAAAAGCAAGATAAAAGACAAACCTCCTACAAAGGGGGGAGTGACTAAATGTATGATTGGAATGAACTTAAAAAAACGCGCAAAGGGTATGTTTTCTGTAACAACTGCATAAGCATATATATAGCCTATTAATACAGAAAGAAAAGACGAACACACACATTCTAGTGCAGTGTTTAATATGGCTTTTTGCCAGCGTTGATTTGTAAATACTGCAATAAAGTCTTTAGGAGTAGGCGTTATGATAACGTTTATTAGCGGACAAATTATAAATAGTGCAAAAAAAACTATGCAAACTGCCCATGTTATGATAAAAGTTTTGTTTGCACTATCAAACCTAGCCTTTAGTGACTGCAATTTTTTACCTACTTTACATTCTCCATCCATATAGAAAGCACTTCATCTTTTTGTTCAGAAGCTTTTTGTAGGTCATAGTTGATTAAATCTATTTGAGAAAGAGGTATGCTGCCTTCTATAGCGTTTGCTTTTGGATTTACTGGAATTGTAAATGTTAGTTCACTCATAAGCTCTTGTGCTTCTACAGAAAGCATAAAGTCTACAAATTTTTTTGCAGCCTCTAAGTTCTTTGTGTTCTTTAGTATGGCAACACAGTCCACATCTCCTACAGATTGAGGAGGAACTATAAGCTGAATATCAAAGCCTTGTGAACGATATTTTGCTAATGCGTGTAGATAAGAAATGCCTAGGGCATACTCCCCTGTGCCAATTAATTTAGGTGGAGCACTGCCAGAGTCTGGAAACTGACCTACAAGGCTTGAAAGTTTTATTAGATATTCCCAGCCCTTATCCCAGCCTAGTCTTTGTAGTTGGTCTTGTAAAAATAAGTATGCTGTAGAAGAGGCTACGGGGTCAGTCATAACAATCTCGCCACTAAAGTCGTCTGAAATTAATTCGTCCCAACTGTGAGGGTACTGCTTATCAGGAAACTTTTGTGCAAAGCGCGCTTTGTTTATGCCAATGCCTAGAGTAAGTACACAAAAACCTGTCCAAGTGCTATCTTGAGAAGACGCATATTCTGGGATATTAGAAGCGTTAGGAGATTTATATTCTTGTAAGGCACCTTCTTTATCTGCTTGAATATGATAGGCTGTAGCTCCTCCTAAGAGAATGTCTGCCTTTGGATTATTTTTTTCTGCAATTACTCGGTTCACAAGTTCGCCTGTAGTTGCCCTTATATATGTTACAGGAATACCAGTCTTTTTTGTAAAAAGAGAGGTTAAAGCCTTTGTTTCTTCATCATGTATAATAGAATATATTTTTAATTCTTGTTTTTGCGACGAACAGCCCATTATTAGTATTGTGCAAAGGAGTGCAATGGCTATAGTAATAGTTGTAAATAAAGTATTTTTTATTTTATTCATTGTAACTCAAATCTCCTAGTTTTTTAGTATAGTATTTTTTCTATACGTGTCAAGCCCCATTATTTTCTGTATGTGTACGTTTTAGCCTAATGCGAGATGGCGTGCATTGCCGAACGACTTTAGACGTAGCCTAATGCGAGATACCTCGCATTGCCGAAAGTTTTTAGACGTAGCCTAATGCGAGATGTCGTGCATTACCGAAAGTTTTTAGACGTAGCCTAATGCAAGACACTTCGCATTGCCGAAATTTTTAATGCGTAGCCTAAGGCAACTTCCTGCTGGGGTTAAAGTATTGCACAATTTGACAAAAAGTGTTAATGTGTCATTATGAATACTTATGTGGCTCTTTGCGCTATTGGCGCAGAAAAAATACTTGGCAATGAATTAAAACATTTGGGATATAAACTATCGAATACTGCTAAAACTCCAGGAAGGGTGTCTTTTTGTGGCAATGAGGAGGCTATGTATCGCACAAATTATTGCCTTCGCACAAGTGATAGAGTTTATATTCAAATTGCAGAGTATAAGGCTACAAATTTTGATGACTTATTTGCAGGTTGCTATAACGTAAATTGGCAAAACTACTTTTATAAAGATGTGCGCGTTGTTGTAGATAAGGTGCGTATTCATAATAGCAGCTTAAATAGTGAACATTCTGTGCAAAGTATGATACAAAAAGCCATTTATAAAAAGTTAGGAGATGTATGGCACATTTCTGTTTTGCCAGAAAGCGGAAACACTTGCGATGTGCGTGTTTACATTTCAAATAACACTGTTCAAATCTTGCTAGACACTAGCGGAGAAGCCTTGCACAAGCGTGGCTACCGTACAGATGGTGGGGCGGCTCCGTTAAGAGAAACTACGGCTGCTGTTTTATTGCAAGAAATGCTTTGGAAACGCAAAAATCCTTTACACGACCCTTTTTGCGGTAGCGGAACCATCGTAATAGAAGCCGCTCTTTATGCACATAATATAGCTCCTGGTCTTGGACGAAATTTTGCTTATGAGCATTTTTCTTTTTATGATAAGGCAAAAGCATTAGAAATAAAAAAACAAGAAGCAGAAAAAATTAGGACTGATGTTGAGTGTCGCATAACTGGTAGTGATATAGACCCCAACGCTATAGAGAGGGCTAGGTTGAATGCAGAACATGCCTGTGTTGCAGCGGGTAGGGCATTACAGCTTATCGGTAGCGATGCAAAAATCATACGCCCTGATTTTATGATAAGTTCATATTCAGAACTAAAAGCTCCTTATGACTATGGCACTATCATAACAAATCCTCCTTATGGAGAGCGTTTAGGTGATAGTAGTCAAGCGCAGAAATTATATACTCAAATGAAAAGTTTGTTTACAGATTTTCCTACTTGGCAGATTGGGGTAATAACATGCCATGAAAAGTTTCAAGAGTGCATAGGACGTAAGGCAGATGTCCAAAAAGCATTAAAAGCGGGAAACCTTGCAACAAATCTTTATATTTACAAATAAAAATGGAGCGTTAAATAAATGGCTGCTTTAGTTGAGCATGATAAGCGCAGACAAGAAATTTTAACAAAGGCTTTTGATTTATTTATAGAAGAAGGATATGAAGATGTTACTTTTCAAAAAATAGCGGATAGGTGTGGCATTACAAGAACCACTTTGTATATATATTTTAAAAATAAACGAGAAATATTTTTATGGAGCATAAAACAGCTTACAAGTCGCCTTGAAGAAAATTTGCTTGCTATAATAAAAGATACAAGTATAAATTCCGTAGAAACTTTAAAGCTGATTTTTATTTCAATATTAGATGAATGTGAACATAATGAGCGATTGTTTAAAATATTGCTTATATATCTTATTCAACTGCAAAAAAGTGGAGATGAGCCTTCAGAGCGCATTAATCGTAGAGTTATAAAACTGCAACATTTTTTGACTACTGTAATAATTCGGGGGCAACGTTTAGGAGAACTAAAAAAACTACCCATAAAAGAAATAAACGATATGCTTTATAGCTTAATGGAAAGTGCCATTTTTAGACTTTCTGTATTAAATAAAAACACGCTAGAAGATAACCGCCGCATTATAAACTTTGCTATAGAAGGATTAAAGGTAAACAGTTAGATGGGCATTGCCTGCCACTTATGAATTTTCTTCTATCATAAGGCTTTTACTTTGATATTGAGGTAAAAACTTTTTTACACCGCCTGTTTCAAAACTTACGCTTATAACATATTCACCCTCTGGAGTTGTTTCTGCATTTATAATTTGCCCATGCCCCCAATCATCGTGATATACGCCAAGCCCAATATGCCATTTTTTTGCAAGAGGTGATGTTTCATTTGTAGCGGAAGTTGAATCTATATAGAATGAAGATGGCTTTTGCCCTAGTATACGGATATTGCCATTTCCTAATTCAGAAAGAAAGGGACTTGGTTGCATATAATTCGTTTTACCAAAAAGTCGCCTTAAGCCGCAACTTGTTAGATATAATTCTTGTTTGGCGCGAGTTATGCCCACATAAAAAAGACGGCGTTCTTCTTCTATTTCGCTACCAAATTTGTCTTCTCGCGGAAAAATGCCATATTCCATGCCTGTTATAATTACACGAGGAAATTCAAGCCCCTTTGTATTGTGCAGCGTTATTAGTGTTACTTTGCCACTTTCGCCATTAGTATCGTCTTCACTCTGCTCTTCAAGGCTTTTGTCTAGTTCTATGCTGTCTAAAAAATCTAGTAAGCCCTGCCTTGTGCAAGGGTAAAAGACTGCACTATTGGTTAATTCTTGCATATTTGCAGTTTTTTGTGTTCCGCTAACTTCATCTTGCCCTTTATGAAAATCTTCTAAGCCTGTTTGCTTTATAACGGCTTCTATAAAGTAAGAAAGCTGATTTTCTTTTTCTATCTTTTCTTGCTCTCTTATTTGCTTTGTGTTTAGAGAAGTATCTGAATCTTTAGAGGCTTCTTGTGCAATAAGGTAGTTTGTGCTAGGGGTGGAAATGTCTTTTAGCAGTGCAGTAAGGTCTTGTGTTATTTTTACAAAGTCCTTTATGCCATCTGCTGTCTTTTTGGAAAACTTTAATGTTGAAATAGCGTCTATAATGGAATAAGTTTCTATGCTAGATTCTGCAATAAAGGCATCTATTATTTTATTTTGAGTTGTTTGACCTATTCCGCGCACGGGTTTGTTTACAATTCTTC
>CAJOPO010000113.1 GCA_905236315.1 uncultured Treponema sp. | reverse complement strand
CATATAAAATTGGGACAATTTATGATGATATATTTTATGCATACAAAAACAAAGCTAATTTTATTAATCAAATAAAGAAATCTTGTTTTAAATGTAAATATTTTCCAATTTGCAATCATGGCTGTCAATTTGAGAAGATATTGGGTAACAAAAATTGTTATTATGAATATTTTTCAAATTTTGTAGATAAATATATTTGTATTGAAGAATCTAAAGTTGGCGGAAATAAATAATGTTGAAAAAATACTTTAAATACATATTACCAGCAGTATTTCTTGAATTACTATGTGCCTCTATCGTGATAGTAGGGGAGGCAGTTAGTCCCATATTTCTTTCTTACATAATTGATAATTTTTCTGTTATTACTAAGCAGAAAATATTAAAACTTATTCTCGTTTATATATTGAGTATTATAGTTGTTATAATTTGTAACTATGGCAAACATATCGCTATGATATTATGTGAAAATAAATTAAAATATAAATTGCGTAATGATTTATTTAGAACTATAATATCTATGGATTATATTAATTTTCACAAACATACTGCAGATTATTATGTTTCAACAATGATAACTGACATTGATAGATTTTATGCATCGTATTATTCTGCGCTAATAGCAATGTTGTTGCATATTTGTACTGCACTTGTCTTATTCATTTTGTTGTGCATAAAAAGTCCTATAATGGCTTTTCTTATGATTTTATCATCTTTCCCTGTTTTAATATCACCACTAATGGTGGGTAAAAAATATGAAGAAAAAGAATTAAATGTTTCAAATACGAACGCTTCATATCTTTCAAGATTAAATGAGTTATTTTCAGTTCATGATATTTTTAACAAAAAGACTATACCTCATATCGAAAACGTTTATAACACAACTCATAAAGAAAAGGTAAAAGCATTTTGGACATGGGGAACCTATGATTCTTTTACGCAACTTGTAAAAAGTTTTAGCCTATATGGACAGCAAGTTATAATATTTTGTTTAGGGCTTGCACTATTATACAATAATATTATTTCTATAGGAACGCTTTCTGCCTCTATAATCTTTACTAATATGTTGAATATTCATATATGTAATATAACTTATGATTGCTTAGAAATAAAAACTGCAAAGGCATATAAAAATAAAATACAGGATATTTTTAATATTCTTGATTTGAAATTATTAAATAGCAATCATATAAATGAATTGAAAAGCATTGAACTCTCTAATATAAATTTAAAAGTTTCTGATAAATTTGAGCTTAGTAATATATTTTTGAAACTAGAGAATAAAGAAAAGTATGCAATAGTGGGGTTAAATGGGAGTGGAAAAACAACGTTAATGAAAGTCTGTATGGGATTTTTGAAAGCGGACAGTGGAATTATAAAATATCAAGACTTTTTGTTAAACGATATTAATCCCGGTGATTATATATCATATATTCCTTCTGCTAGGCTAATAATAGAAGGAACCGTTTTGGAAAATATAACAATGTTTGATGGTTCTTTTGTATTAGATGAGAGAATGAATGTTTATGTGGAAAAGTTGGGGCTAAAAGATTTGCTTAATAGGCAGTTAGAGCGAAATGGCTCTGATTTATCAGGGGGTCAAAAAGCTAAAATATGTACACTCAGAGGTTTGTATTCTAATAAGGATTTCATTTTTTTAGATGAACCATTAAATGCTGTGGATGAAAAGAGTTGTAAAGAAATCCAAAATTTCCTTACACAGTTAGATAAAACAGTGGTAGAAATTACGCATGATGTTTCTTTAGAAAATCTTAAAAAGTTTGATAATGTGATAGTTATGTCGAACGGAAAAATAAAAGATATAATACGGACTAAAGATAGCTTGGAAAAACTTTTTATTTTGTCTATGTTATAAAATATATTCTGTGGTTTGCATATATTTCTGTTTTTTTTGCTATATGAAAGTTTGTAGTAACCTTATTACGCATCGATATGTGCAGGGGGAACATACTGACGTGTACACATCCCACATACCGACGTGTATACGTCAATCGTATCAACGTGTATATGTCGCACGTACCAACATATATATCGAATATTAGTTTGATTAGTATACACGAAAATCAGTTTTTTAATATACAAATATAAAAAACAGCTTCCAGCCGCTAGTCTCTTTTTTGCTGTTTTTTATGGGAGTATAGTGTAAAATTGATTTTCATGAGTAAAAACTGATTCCCATGCACGCCCGATTGCTATAAACTATTTTTAGTGATATACTAAATAAGTTATGCCGAGTCTTGAAAATCCTTTAGTAGTACAATCAGATAAAACTCTTTTATTAGACGTTCATGCCCCCCTTGCCGAAGAGTGCCGTAATGATTTAATCCCCTTTGCTGAACTTGTAAAATCCCCAGAACACATACATACATATTCCTTAACGCCCCTTTCGCTATGGAATGCTGCAAGTGCAGGCTTTACAAGTAAAAATGCAATAGAAATATTGCAAAAGTATGCAAGATTTGATGTGCCACAAGCTGTGATAGTATGGATAGAAGAAACGGCAGAACGTTTTGGCAAATTAAGACTGATTCCCGCTCCAAGTGATGAACATTCTGCTAATGAATACTTATATTTAGTTTGCACTTCTCCTTATATATATAAAGAATTAAACTCCCAGCCCTCCGTAAAAAAATTGCTTATTCCATGTGAATATAAAAAAACAAGTCCAGAGATAGAAGTTAGTGAAGACGAAAAAAAATATTGCTTCTTAATTAATTTAACGGATAGGGGAACTGTAAAGCAAAGTCTATTAAAGTTAGGCTGGCCTGTAAAAGATGACGTGCCTCTTGCAGAAGGTAAGCACTTAGATATTCATATAAGAGAAAAAACTTCTTCGGGAAAGGATTTTGCAGTTCGTAAATATCAAAAAGAAGCTGCCGAAGCCTTGCTTGGTAATGGTGGGCCAGGAACAGGGTTTGGCACTATAGTTTTACCCTGTGGGGCGGGAAAGACTATAGTTGGCATAGAAGTGATGACTCGCTTGCAGACAAATACCCTCATCGTTACTACAAATATCTCGGCTGTACATCAGTGGATAGATGAGCTTGTGGATAAAACTGATTTAACACGAGAAATGATTGCTGAATATACAGGAGAAAATAAAACAATAAAACCTGTAACGGTTGCAACATATCAAGTCTTAACTTGGCGACCTGATAAAGAAGGACCATATCCGCATTTTGCTATCTTTAAGCAAAATAATTGGGGGCTTATAATCTATGACGAAGTACATACCCTGCCAGCCCCTGTTTTCCGCGTTGTAGCAGAATTGCAGGCAGTAAGGAGGGTGGGGCTTACGGCTACTCTTGTTCGAGAGGACGGCTGTGAAGGCTATGTATTTTCTTTAGTTGGCCCTAAACGCTACGATGTTCCTTGGAAGGAATTAGAAAAAGAAAAGTGGATAGCCTCTGCAGAATGCATAGAGGTTCGCATAAAGCTAGAAGAAGAAAAGGAACTTGAATATGCCGTTGCTACTGCAAGAAGCAAGCATAAGATTGCCAGCGAAAACCCTATTAAACTGCAAATTGTAAAGGAATTGGTAGAAATGTTCCCTCAAGATAAAATCTTAGTAATAGGACAATATCTTGACCAGTTAGATTTAATTGCAAAAGAGCTAAATTGCCCCATCATTACAGGGAAGACTCGAAACTCTGATAGAGATGCCATTTATGCCCAGTTTAGAGCGGGAGAGATAAAAGTCCTTGTTGTAAGTAAGGTGGCTAATTTTGCCATAGACCTTCCTGACGCTAGTATGGCTATTCAAGTGAGCGGCACGTTTGGCTCAAGGCAAGAAGAAGCTCAGCGATTAGGTCGTATTTTGCGTCCTAAAGAGAGAACCTCTAGGTTCTTTACTCTTATAACTCGTAATACAGTGGAAGAGGAGTTTGGCAGCAATAGGCAAAAATTCCTTGCAGAACAGGGCTATTCTTATAGAATTATTCGTTATGTAGATAAATCAAGTTTTAAGGAATTGCAAGACTGTTATATGATAGGAACAAATTAAGGAGAAGGTTAAAATGAATGATGACCCAAGAGTTCAGAGAATTATACAATGGCGAGAAAGTTTAACGCTTCTTCCTGATGAGCAGTTTTTTAATCTTATACGAATGTATTTAGGAGAGATTCAAACTCCTTACAATAAGCAAACGTTAATAGAGCAGTTAAGTGCCTTTCTTCGTAAAGAAGAAAATAAAAAGAATATTGTGCATCTCTTAACTTATGAAGATATAAAATTGCTTTCTGCTGTAAAGTTTATAGACCACCCTGACCAGAAAAAGCTTGGGGACTTTTTTAGTGGTACGCAAAACTTTAGCACTGTATATTCCCATATTGTAAATTTGGAAGACCGCCTTGTTCTTTATAGCTATAAAGATAAACTTACAGAAAAATATATAATAGGCATCAATCCTTTAATGGAAGCAGAAATATTTCCTTTACTATCGCTAGAAGTTTTGCAGCCTAAAGAAGAAAGCGATGTAGTGCCTCATATAGAAGGATTTTATTTAACCCCTGAGTTTATTGCTTCAGGCATTTCTTTTTTACTTTCTCATCATGATATACTAAAGGCAGATAGGCAATTAAAAAAGAGAGCTTTAAATGATATAGAAGTTATTTTTGGTTCAAACTATGCCTTAGTTATTCAAAAACTTGTCCTTTCTTTTATCTCCTTAAATCTATTTCGAGAAGAAGATAAGGGGGTGTTTCCTAATTGGGAGAAAATAATTATTTTTGCAAATATGCCTTATGTACATCAAGTGTCTTATATATGTATGGGGGCATGCGGTAGGTTTTCAAGAAGAAGTTTGCAAAAGAATACACAACTACTGATAAATACTTTTGCAAGCATAGGCGATGAATGTTTAGAAAGACAAGAGATAGAACAAATTGCCCTTAGCATAAAAGAGAATTTCTTTGATAGAGAAGAATCTCGCTTTGAGCATATTCTTGCCCAATTAGAGTTGTCTGGCACTTTCATTCCTTCCATGCTGGATAATGCCGTGATTTTTGGTATATTACGACAGGATAACAAAGAAGAGGACAGAAAAACTTACTTTGTCTATTCATCTTTTAAAACGGAGGTACAAAAAAAGTATCTTTATACAACGAATAACAAAGAAGTTCCAAAGGTTTTAAGTATTGATTCAGGCTTTTCTATTACTATAATGCCAGGCCTTAAATTAGAGCATTTGCTACCCTTGGTTAGAATATTAGATATTACCCATTATGATGTAGCTCCTGTCTTTGAAATAAGCCGAAAGAGCATAACAAGAGCCTTTGAAGATGGAAGCAATACAGAAAGTTTAGTTAATTTACTACAATCTTTTTCTGCCTATCCTTTGCCCCAAAATTTAACAGTTTCTATAGAAGAATGGTTTAATTCATATTCTTCTGCCACCTTATATAAAGGCTATGTCTTAAAACTAAACTCTAAAAACTCATCTTTAGTTGTAAAGAATCCGCGTCTTTCTATGCATATTAAAGCAGAGCTTGCTCCTGACGTTTTTTTGCTTGATTTTGAATCTGACGCAGAAGCGCAGAGTATCATTTCTCGCACAGGTTTTGATTTTATAAAAACTGTAAATGCTAGTGAAGCAAAATTATCTTCGGCAGGGCTTCCCATGCTAGACATTGCTACTAAAGCAGATGCTAGTTTAATACAAAAGAATGTTGTAAAGGTAAAACCTGCAAGTGAAAGTGAACAAAAGGCTTTTTTGGATTCAATAATAGGTGAATTACAAAAACAGAATTTAACGCAGGCTCAGTATGAAGGCCTTATGGAACGCATAAACAAACGCATTATTGTTTCTTCAAGTCAGTTAGTAGGAACAAGTGTACGCTTTGAGCAACTAGAGGCTGGTGGCATGGATTACACAGGTAAACTCCATGTTATAGAAAATGCCTTGCAGAGTAAAAATTTATTGCAGATAGAACTCGAAAAATATAAGGAACCACTTATAGGAAAGCCCCTCTCTCTTTCTAAAAAGACAAGCAATATAGAAGTGCTTATGTCTTTAGAGCCAGATAACAGGGAACTTTCTGTTTTAGTAAGTGCCATTGTCTTTGTAAAAAAGATTCACAGCGCAACAGCTTTTTAATGCCTACTCTATAATTGCAATATGTAAATCCTTTAGCTGCTGTTCATCTACGGAAGAAGGACAATCATCCATAGGACTTGCTGCTAGGGTATTCTTTGGGAAGGCGATTACTTCATGAATACTTTCCTCATGTTCCATAAGCATTATAAGGCGGTCTAAACCAGGAGCTATGCCACCGTGTGGAGGAGCTCCATATTTAAACGCATTTACTAAAAAGCCAAATGCCTTATCTGCGCGTTCTTGACTATATCCTACAATCTTAAATATGCGCTGCTGCAAAGTGGGGTCATTAATACGCATAGAACCACTTGCAAGCTCATAGCCATTAAGAACTAAATCGTATAAATCACCTTTTACACTAGCGGGGTCGCTTTCAAGAGTGTCCCAATATTTCTTTTGGGGAAGGGTAAACATGTGGTGTTCGGTTTCCCATTTCTGCTCGTCTTCATTCCATGCAAAATAAGGAAAGTCTATAATCCAAGCAAAATGGAATTCATCATCTTTATTGTATAAGTTAAGGTCTTTGCCTAGTTGCTTTCTGACTGCTCCTAATGCCGTGCAAGCGGTTTGCCATTTTTCATCACTTACGAATAGCAATAAGTCATTAGGTTCTGCATTTAGCTTTGGAAGAATCTCGCTTTCTTTCCCTGCATAGAACTTACTTATTCCGCCCTCAAAAGTTTTAGAAGCATTTACTTTCATCCAAGCAAGCCCCTTTGCTTTATAGGTTTTGGCTATAGCTTCTAAGGCTTCTATTCCCTTTCTGCTGTATTTATCTGCTACGTTTTTTACAACGAGTGCTTTTAATCCTGACCTTTTGTGGCGTGGAATGTCTTTGCTAGAACACGCTGCCCCTGCCTTAAATGCAGAAAAATCAGAAAGCCCTGCCATAAAAGAAGCGTCTTGCATTTTTAAGTCAAAACGCAAATCAGGCTTATCGCTACCGTAATACTCAAAGGCTTCTTCCCAAGTTAAGCGGTCAAAGTGTGCAGGTAGAGAGTAATTCTTTGTTTTCTTAAAGACATAAGATAGCATGCCCTCTGTAGTTTCTAGGACTTCCTCTCTGTTTGTAAAACTCATTTCCATATCTATTTGGGTAAACTCTGGCTGTCTGTCTCCACGTGCGTCTTCATCACGATAGCAGCGAGCAATCTGGAAGTATTTATCAAAGCCACTTACCATTAAAAGCTGTTTATATAACTGGGGGCTTTGTGGTAAAGAATAAAATTGACCAGGATGCACCCTACTTGGCACTAAATAGTCTCTAGCTCCCTCTGGTGTGCTTTTTATAAAGGTAGGGGTTTCTATCTCTAAAAATCCTTGCTGTGTTAAGTATTCGCGCACGGCAAAGGTAACTGCTGAACGCAACATTATGTGTCTTTGCATGGGCGCACGACGTAGGTCTAAGTAGCGATATTTTAGTCGTAGGTCTTCGTTTGGTAATACTATAGAACCGTCTTTTTGGCGGACTTCATCTATAGGGAAGGGAAGTAAGTCAGAGGTGGTAAAAATTTCTATGTCTTTGGCTTCTAATTCAATCTCCCCAGTGGGCATATCTTTGTTTATGTCTTTTGGTGCCCTTGCTGCTACAGCTCCACTTACAGCTATGCAGTATTCTGGCTTTAATGATGAAGCGATTTTTTTTACTTCGTCATTTGCATTATCTCCAACTAGGATTTGTGTTATTCCATAGCGGTCGCGTAATTGGATAAAAAAGATTCCGCCTAAATCTCTAGTTCTATGAACCCAGCCATTTAATATAACATTTTTGCCAACATCAGAGGCTCTTAGGGAGCCACAGGTGGCAGTTCGTTTTGAATTTTCCATAATGCAAGTATTTTAGCGTAAGTAATGTATTTGTACAAGGTAGGAGAGAGGGGGTAGACGATAGAAAATAGAACTTAGAATTTAGAGAATTGAGGAATGAGGAATGAGGAGTGAGAATTGAGGAGGGGGAGGAAGTCTGTTAGACCGAATTATTTTGGGGGCTGTGAACAATAGATTTCAAAAGAGATTGAACATGTGCACGTTCCTACACCTGACGTGCATACGTACCATACACCGACATATACACGTACTACACACTGACGTGTACACGTCAGTCGCTTCCCCCTGTGGTAGACTATAGAAGTTAGACTATAGTGGTTAGTGATAGGGAATGGAAAAATCCTGTAATTTTTTTGTGAGCACGACTAGGGGTCTTAGGGGCGCAACTTTTTTAACGTTAAAAAAGTTGCCTAAGCCGTGCTGAAAGAGAGAGGGGGGCTTGGGGTCCAAGGGGAACTCCCTTGAAAAGAGATTTACATGTTTTTTTTTTCACTTTTCTATAGTCTTTTTACAAAAAATTTATTACTATTCTATTATAGAGGGTATATATGACAAAAAAATTAACACCAATGACACTTCTTTGTGGATACTTAGGAGCGGGAAAAACAACTTTATTAAATCAAGTTTTAACAAACCAGAAAGGCTTAAAAGTTGCTGTAATAGTAAATGATATAGGAGAAGTAAATGTTGACGCAAAATTAATTGCTGATGGAGCGAAAATTACAGATACTTCTAGCATTGTTCCTTTAACTAATGGTTGTATATGCTGCACATTAAAAACAGACTTAGTTAATAATATAGAAAATATAATTAAAAGCAAAAGATTTGATTATATCATGATAGAAGCTAGTGGCGTTTGTGAGCCTATGCCAATCGCTCAGTCATTAGAGCAAGTGGAAAACGGCGTGCTAGACAATGTTGTGGGCGTGGTAGATGCAAAGCGTCTTGTAGATGAATTTGCTTCAGGAGATGCCCTTCTTAAAGAAAAAGATGAAGAGGACATAGAGAGCCTTCTTGTTCAGCAAATAGAGTTCTGTTCAACACTTGTAATCAACAAAAAAGACCTAGTTACTGAAGATGAGTTTAAAAAGGTTCGCGCTGTTATTAATGCAATCCATCCAAATGCAAATATTATAGAAACAGACCATGGTAAAGTTGATGTAGAAAAAGTTCTTTCAACTCATAGCTTTGACTTTGAAACCGTCTATGCTAGTGCAGGCTGGTGCAAGGCATTGGAAGAAGGTGAAGTGGGCGATGATGACGATGATGAGGAAGAAGAACATGAGCATGAAGAACATCATCATCATGAAGAGCATCATGACCATGATGATGAAGATGGACATCACCATCATCATGAACACCACCACGAAGGAGAAGAAGAGGACGAGTATGGCATAGGTACATTTATTTACTACCGCAGAAAGCCCTTCGTTCGACAGAAGTTAGATTCCTTTGCTGATAAGTGGCCTAAATCTATAATTCGTTGCAAGGGTCTAATGTGGTTTGAAGATGAACCTGAAATGGCATGGGTATTTGAAACTTCAGGAAGACAGATTCAAGCAGGTTACAGTGGTCAGTGGATAGCTGCTTGCCCTGCAGAAGAGCAAAAGCAAATACTTGCTGAAAACCCTCGTATAAAAGATGAATGGGACGACAAGGTTGGCGACCGCATGATAAAGTTGTGTATCATAGGTAAAGACCTTGATAAAAAGGCAATAACCGAAAAGTTAGATGAATGTCTAGCAAAGTAATAAATCTAAGGCCTCACCATTTCCTATGTATACGTTTTTTTACAGGACATGGATATTCTGAGGCCTTTACGCAGAATATGTATAAGACAATAAAGGCCTTAAAAGATGGCATACCAGTAAATCTTTGTTGTGGCCTTGATGACTTATGTATGTTCTGCCCTAATAACACAGGCTCAAAGTGTAAAAGCGAAGAAAAGGTTACACGATATGACAATGCTGTTCTCTCACTCTTTCCTTCTGTAAGTTTCCCCTTAGAATGGAATAAAATACAAAGCCTTGTAGATGAATATATTATGAACACAAACAAATTTGATACAGTCTGTGCAGATTGCCAATGGAGCTATTTATGTCGTTAATTTTTTGCTAAATGCTTGCCCAATATATAAAAAAGTATTATGCTTATGCAAAAACCTTTATGGAGGATGCATAAAAATGCAGTTTATAGATGGCGGAGTAACTGCTCCTATTGGTTTTACAGCTAATGGAATGTTGTGTGGCATAAAGCCTGGTCGCACAAAGAATGATATAGCTCTTGTATTTAGCGAAAAATTATGTTCTGTAGCAGGTCTTTTTACTAAAAATCGTGTAAAAGCCGAATGTGTAAAGCTTACTAAAAAAAATATTGAAACAGGTCATGCTCAAGCGGTTATAGCAAATAGCGGTATTGCTAATGCGTGTACTGGTAAAGAGGGCGCAGATAATGCGCTTAGAATGGCAAAGGCTGTTGCTAATGCTCTAAATATAAATCCCACTGATGTAATTGTCTGCTCAACTGGTGTAATTGGTCAGCAGCTACCGATTGAAAAAATCGAACAAAGCCTAGATACTCTAAAGGCAGGCCTTAGTAAAGAAGGTCATATAGAGGCTAGAACGGCTATTATGACTACAGATACTCATTATAAAGAGTGCGCTGTGGAAACTGTAATCGCTGGTAAAACCGTGCATATAGGAACAATGTGCAAGGGTAGTGGCATGATTCATATAAATCTTGGAACAATGCTTTCTTTTATTACTACAGACTGCGCGATTAGTTCCGCCATGCTAGAAAGGGCATTAAGAGAGAGTGTAGAAAAAACATATAACTGCGTTTCTGTAGATGGGGACACTAGTACAAATGATACTCTTACTATTCTTGCTAACGGAATGGCTGGTAACAAGGAAATTACTCAAGAGGGAGATGATTATCTTGCTTTTTTAGAGGCCTTAAATGCTCTTAATACCGAAATGGCAAAAAAGATAGCAGGAGATGGAGAAGGTGCTGAACATTTAGTTGAATGTAATGTAGTTGGCGCAAAAGATGTTCCTACAGCTCGTGCTTTAGCAAAGAGTGTTATTTCTTCTTCCTTAGTAAAAGCTATGATATTTGGTAAAGATGCAAACTTTGGTCGCATATTGTGTGCCTTAGGATATTCGGGAGAGGAATTTAATCCTGATAAGGTTTCTATTACTCTAAGTAGCATAAAGGGGGTGCTTAGACATGGTGCTACAGATGTTTTAGGAAAGCAAGATGGCACTGTATTAAGCGTAAAAGTATTTGACCACGGAAGTCCACTTTTGTTTGATGAAGAGCTTGGTAAAGAGATATTATCTCAAGCAGAGGTTTCTATTCTTGTAGAATGTGAAGACGGAGAGGCTTGTGGCACGGCATGGGGTTGCGATTTAACTTATGAGTATGTAAAGATAAATGGGGATTATAGGACATAGTGGTTAGAACTTAGTGGTTAGAACTTAGTAGTTAGAACTTAGTATAAGGGATATTTATTTATGGAAGAAAATAGTCAAAAAACAGACCCTAGACTTGATAATGAGCATTGGGCAGATGTTTTGGTTCAGGCCTTGCCATATTTTAAACAGTGGGTTGGCAAAATTGTAGTGGTAAAATATGGCGGCAACGCTATGCTTAATGAAGAGCTAAAAGCCGACGTAATGGAAGATATTGTTTTACTTAGCACAATAGGAATACATGTTGTTCTAGTTCATGGCGGTGGACCTGAAATAAACAATATGCTTTCTCGTGTTGGTAAAGAAAGCAAGTTTGTAAATGGTTTGCGCTATACCGACTCAGAAACAATGGAAATAGTTCAAATGGTTCTTACAGGTAAGCTAAATAAGGATATAGTAGGGCTTCTTTTGCAAAACGGCGGTAAGGCGGTTGGCTTAAGTGGTGTAGATAGCGGACTTTTGCGTGCAAAGAAAATAGATAAGGATGGAGCGGATTTGGGCTATGTTGGGGAAGTAACGGAAGTGAATCCTGATATAATTCAATCTCTTTTAGCACAAGGCTTTATTCCTGTTGTTTCTACAGTTGCACTTGGGGAGCAAGGAGATTATAACCGCTATAATATAAATGCCGATACAGCGGCTGCAAAGATTGCCATAGCCTTAAAGGCTGAAAAGTTTGTGCAGCTTACAAATGTGCCTGGTGTTTTAAAAGATATAAATGACCCTAAAACCCTTTTGCAGCGCATACAAGTGAGTGAAATTGATTCTCTTATAAAAGATGGTACCATTGCAGGTGGTATGATTCCAAAGATTGAATGTTGTCTTTTAGCAAGAGAGGGCGGGGTGCCACGTACACACATTATAGATGGAAGAGTTCCTCATTCTTTACTTATAGAGATGTTTAGTGACCGTGGTATTGGTACAATGATATACTAGACTTGTTCGGAAAATTGCTGTTTCCGAGCACCTATACTAAGAAGGACTGGATAATATGGGAAGTGCTACTGTTGTAAATAATTATGGTTCATTTGATATAGTATTAAAAAGTGGGCAAGGTGCTACCTTAATAGATGTCAATGGAAAAAAGTATATAGATTTCCTAGCGGGAATAGCTGTAAACACCTTAGGACACAATTATAAGCCTCTTGTAAATGCTATAAATAATCAAGTTTCAAAGCAAATACATATTTGTAATTATTTTATGAGTGATACAGGAACTGCCTATGCTAAAGAGCTTTTGGAAGCGACGGGTTTTGATGGCGTTTTCTTTGGCAATAGCGGGGCAGAAGCAAATGAAGCTGCTATAAAATTAGCACGTAAATATGGTCAGCTTAATGGCGGTAGCACTAGAAAGACTATAGTTACACTAGAGAATTCTTTTCATGGAAGGACACTTGCTACATTGTGTGCTACGGGGCAAGATAAATTTCATCCTGAATGTTTTGCTCCCTATCCTATGGGCTTTAAAACAATAAAAGCGAATGACTGGGATGCTTTAGATACTGCCTTTGATAATACTACTTGTGCTTTGATGATGGAATGTGTACAAGGCGAAGGTGGTGTAAACTTATTAGATAGCAAGTGGGCGCAAGCGGCTGCCGAAGCGGCAAGAAGGGCTGGGGCAATAGTTATTGCTGATGAAGTACAAACTGGTATGGGGCGCACTGGTAGTTTACTTGCAAGCGAGCAGCTTATGTTTAATCCAGAGGTTGTAACCCTTGCAAAAGGAATTGCTGGCGGGGTTCCTATGGGGGCGTGCTTATTCCGTTCAAAAGCAAATGGCGTTTTTGTTAGTGGTGACCATCAGTCTACATTTGGTGGAAATCCCTTAGCTTGTGCTGCGGCTAGAGTTGTCTTAAAGACTTTAACCTCTCTTGACTTTATGGCAAATGTAACTCATAAGGGAGAATATATTCGCGATAAGATAAAGAGTTGGAGTTTCCCTTGTGTAAAAGATGTTAGGGGACTAGGACTTATGATAGGGGTTCAAGTGGATAAAGACCCAGTTGCTATAGAGAAAGCTTGCCTTGAAGCTGGCTTAATGTTTTCTACTGCGGGTTCTGATGTTTTGCGTATAGTTCCACCTCTTAACATAACCAAAAAAGAGATAGATGAAGGTCTTTCTATTTTGTTTGACCAATTACAGAAGGCATAATCAAGGAAGAAGGATGATAGGATTTTTTCTAAAAAAAAACTTTGCTGATATATGGGATAACTTATTTCATATCTTCGTTGTAAATTTCTTTTTAATGATTGTCATATTTGCAGGCGTTGGGCTAGAAATAGTAATGGCTTCTTTATTTGTAGATAGCACAATGAAGCTTTTATTTACGCTAATTTGGTTATGTGTGTTTTTAGTTTTAGCCTGTGTTGTGTTATTTGCAGAGGGTAAAAATATATCAGGAATGGCTAATTTTGAAAGTGGTTCTATAAAAACATTCTTTTCTAGCATAGTCCCCAATTTTAAGATGGGGGCTATGTTTGGGCTTTTTCTTGCATTGCTTACAGTTATACTTGTTGTAAGTGTGCCTTATTATTTTACTATGTGGCTACCACGAGATGGAAGCCCTAGCAATCTATTAGGACTTGTATTTTTATCTTTAATCTTTTGGTTTATGGTCATTTCCCTTTTGTCGTTGCAATGGTTTCCTGCAATTTATAATCTAATGGGCAATAACTTTGTTAAATGCTTAAAAAAATCTTATATATTGTTTTTTGATAATACAGGCTTTTCTTTGTTTCTTGCTTTTGTAAATTTATTACAAATGGCTCTTACTATTATAACGTTTGGCTTAATTCCTGGCTTAAACGGTATTAATCTCACTTGCACAAATGCTTTACGCCTTTTGCTTTATAAATACGATTGGATAGAAGTAAATCCTACTTTAACTAGAAAAGAACAAAAAGATGTGCCTTGGGACGATTTGCTTGTAAATGATAGGCGTACCTTAGGTCCTAGAACTCTTAGGTCGTTTATTTTCCCATGGAAAGATTAAGATTCATTGCACTGTAAACTTATAACAATCTAATATGTTTCCACCATTTGACGAAGAAAGGGCTAAGGCAGTTTGCTTACAGATGAAAAAGCAGCTAAAAGAAGGCTCCTTGGTTTTAGAAAGCTTAAGCCCTGCTAGCAAAGATAGAGTAAGTAATGCTCTTATGCTGGGGGCTTTAGTCTGTACTGATAGTACAGGTAACGAAGTAGTCTTAAAAGCGGTTTCTGGCATACGCTCTTTATTAAAGCCTAATCCATCATTAAACGATAATTCCATTTATGTTCCTCCCATTGCAAGTTTTGAGCAAATACAAAGTGCTCTAGCGAAAAATGATAAAGAGATACATTCTATTACGGAAACTCTAAAAACCGAGAAACATTTAAATCCTAAAGAACAAAAAGCCCTTGTAGAGCATAGAACTTTATTAACCACGCAATCTCTTAAAGCCGTTCATAAATTATATAATTTTTATTGCGCTGATGGAAAGGTTTATTCCCTAAACGATATTTGTAAGAAGCAGATTGAAGGTAAGTTTCCACCTACGGGGACTGGAGACTGCTGTGCACCAAAGCTTTTAAATTATGCTTTTAGTCATAATTTACTGCCTTTAAGCATGGCAGAACTTTATTACACAGCAGATGAAAAATCCAACATAGATGATGATAATATATTTTATCCGCCTTGCGATGCACGTTGTGGCATTTTATTACCTTCTATGTTAAAGCTACATATTTTATATAGAGATGAAGATATAATTGTTGTAAATAAACAAAGTGGTGTGCTTAGTGTTCCTGGTAGGGGAGAGGAAAAGCAAGATAGCATTGCTTACCGAGTAAAAAGATTGTTCCCAAATTGCATAGAGCAGCCTGCTGTTCATCGTCTTGATATGGAAACCAGTGGTCTAATGGTACTTGCTTTTAATGACTATGCAAGAAGAGAACTAGGAAAGCAGTTTGAAGAAAGAAAGGTTCAAAAAACTTATGAAGCCTTATTAGATGATGTTTTACCAAGCAGGGGAATTGCTAATAGTGGAATTATGGAATTATATTTTAGGCTTGATGTAGAAAATCGTCCTCATCAGATATGGGATAGTGAAAATGGTAAAAAGGCAATTACTGAGTGGAAAATATTAAATGTAGAAGACTACCACTCCCCAGATGGCTCTGTACGCCCTGTTACTAGAGTTCTGTTTATTCCTCACACAGGGCGCACTCATCAGTTAAGACTTGCTAGTGCAGATAAACACGGATTTGGAAGCCCCATAATTGGAGATTCATTATATGGGCATTGCGAGCAAGGCGAGCGTCTTATGCTGCATGCCACATCATTACAATTTACACACCCGCGTACTGGTAAAGTTATGACCTTTAATAGCACGGCACCTTTCTAACTAATTTGACTCATAAGTGCATTGTAAAATCCAGTATGCTCTTTATTAAATCTTATAGGTCGCCCTTGTGCATTTAAAAAGCAGTGTACAGAAGAAGCGGTGCAGACAATCTCTTCGCTACCTTTTTTGCGCATTTCATAGCCTATAGTAAGCTTTACCCCTGTAAAACTTTTTACACTCACAGAGATTTCTATTTCGTCATCAAATGTTGTTGAATGTTTGTAATCACAATTTACAGATAGAACAGGAGATACTATTCCAGAGTCTTCTAGCTTCTTAAATCCATAACCAAGTTTATCCAAAAAATCCACGCGAGCTTCTTCCATCCACCTAATATAATTAGAATGGTGGGTAATGCCCATTTTGTCAGTTTCATAATATTTCACTTTATGTGTACATGCGTCCATACACCATATATTAATGATATTTCTTAGTTATGAAAAGAGGTTTGCAATGGTCAATGCTTTTAGAAAGTGGATATGGGGCTAAGAAAGGAGGCAAAGTCGTCCATTTTAGTATGTGCTTTTTTTAATGCCACAGAGGCATTTGGTAAAGGAAATAGCCCCCCGCTTTCTGTAGGATTTTTTAGAATGTTCATCTTTCTCTCTAAAAGGTATTCATCAAGCTGTTCCATCAATATGGAATAAAATAACAGTGCAATATTTTCTGAAACACAGTCTTTCCGTATTTTCCCACAGGCATCTAGGGTTTTTAGCATATCTAGCACTTCTTTTGTTAGCCTTTCATTATGCTCTTCTATATTTTGAGATATTACTAAAGAAAAATACTTTTGAGTTTTCATAAAAGTATATATTTGGAACAAGGGACTTTTATCATGCATTTTATAATAGCGGTTTACAATGCCCTTAAACACCGTAGAAAGAGGATATTTTTGTGCTACTGTAGTTATTTCTGAAGGTATAAGCGTTAAAGATTGCATATATGTAGAGCAATAGTTTATTGTATGTTCTACAAGTGATTCTTTGCTTTCAAAATAATTATAAATAGATGGCTTCCTTATGGATAAGCGTGTGGCAATATCGTTTAAACTGGTTTCACCTGCAGATTTATAAAACGCCGAATATAAAAAAGACAGTATAATAGTTTCTCTAGAAATCCCCTTATTCATATTAGACAATATACTCTGTACCGCTATTTTTGTAAAGGTAAGTTTAGAAATTCCTATGGAACTCAGTTTTTAGGTGGATATTCTCTTTTTTACTCCTCTGGTTCCCTGAACTTTCCTGGTGCTTGGTTAAATCTCTTTGTAAAAAGGCGATTAAAATATGCAGGGTCTTCAAATCCTACCTTATATGCTATTTCTTTTATGCTAAACGCTGTTTCTAAAAGCAGATTTTTTGCTTCACATAGGCGATAGTCATTTACATAATCCCATAAAGCAAGCCCCATTTCTTTATGAAATATACGGCTTAAATAATCCTCCGCTACTCCTGAATAAGACGCAATCGCTTCTCGTGTAATCTTCTCTGAAATATTTTTATTTATATATAATATGGACTGCTTTACAATTTTACCAGTCCTTGCAGGAAGTATTTTTTGCTTGCGTTCTATAACATCTTGTATGTGCCTTATTATTTTTTCATTTTGTACAACTGCTGTATTACATAATAAAACACGAGGCACTTGCGACAGCTCTAAGAAATTGTTTAAGTCATTAAGGTTTTCTGCTAGGATTAACACAGGTACAAAGGAGAGTTTTTCGTTTCTTCGTATGGGGCGCATTTCTATATCATATACAGAATCAAAGATTATCATATCTGGTATAAAATTAAAAAGCAGAGTATCTAAAAAACGTACAGAAGATATTACTTCTGTATCATAATATTGTGCATATATGGGTAATAGAGAAGATGATGTGCCTATAAATATTATTTTGCGCTTAGAGGGCATGCCAGTCCACGCAGGCAAAACTGCTATCTTTATAAGAAAGAAAATCTTTTATAACCTGTTCAATTTCTGGGTTTATGCTAGAAATGCGGCGGGCTTTTCCATCTTTACAAGCAACTAGAGGATTTACATAGCGTTGTTTTACTTCCACGTTTACACAGTAGGCACCTCTAATAGCGTTTTCTGACCTACGAATCTGTTTCATATTACGAAAAGTCTTATATAAGCGTTTAAAAACTGGGTCTATGTCTTTTTGAATCATCTTATCAAAGCACTCTATTATATACCATTCATCCATAGCATATAATTCATTTTCTGCCATAAGCCCACATTCTATAGCCCTTGTAATAACGTCTGCCATTAGTTGCATGGCAACTTTATCTTCGTTTTTTTGCAAAAGCATACTTACAGCGCAAAACTTTTTTGCATAAAGAGCGGCAGCCTCTTCTGTAGAAAAACCTAATTCTTCTTGATTTTTTTCATTAGTAAGCACTGTTATTTGCTTATAGTTCTTTTCTATTTCTGGAAGAGTCCATTCCTCGCATAATGCAGCCCCACTAGGATACATATATTCAAGCCTATCAGCACTAAGACCTGGCACACAATTATCTGCAATGGGATATTTATGGTAATTATCCACTTCGTATTTATAAATGCCGTCCTTAAATAGCCTTTCCGTAAGTTCAACATCTTCATTTATCATACGAGGGGTTAGTTTTTCTGTGCTCTCTTGGGTGAGTGCGTCTTCATTTCTAAAATCAAGAACATGACTAAAGGCGGGGGTTGAAATGTCGTGTAATAAGCCTGCGATAGTTTGCTTTTTATCTTTTGTAAAATTCCAAACAATTAGCGCGACACCAATGGAGTGGTCAAGCCTTGAATAAAAGAAGCGATTGTTAAAAAGAGGTGTCCAGTCTGTTCCACATAAAAGACCTACACCATCTAATCTTTGCAAGATGGGTAGGGCAATATAGTCATCCAAAAAACTTGGGTAATCATTGCAAAGAATAGAATGGTATTTTTGAATATTAAATGCGCTTTCGGTTTTTCCCATAATTACCCACAGATATTTAAAAAGAACTCATTATATCTGACAATATTGTTGTAAAATTAGATAGATTAGCGATTATTGTAGAAAAAATAAACAAAGCTATTGCAAGAAGTGCAAGACTTACTCCACTACATATAACTCCTGCCAGTGCAAATGGATTCTTACCTTTTTGTAAAGATGAACTGCCTAAAACAAGACTTATGATAGCACATATATGAAAGCCACAAGTAAGAGAGAGTATGCCTAGCACAAAGGAAATTATTGCATTATTATCCGTTGAAAATTCAGTATTTATATCTTGCTCTCTATTTATCTTTGACTTTCTTGTATGCGTTTTTACAGGACCTATGGGAATAACATCTCTACAATCTGTTTGTGCAAAGTCTGTAGCAGACCAAACTTTTTCTTCATAGAAATTGTCTGCTTTATTATTTACGCCCCATGGGTCATTGTTTATATCATAATCTTCTTGTTCAAAACCCATTTTATTCCTCATTACCTGCAATAATGTTAAATATGCGGTCTAAATCATCACGTATAAAATAGTCTATAGTTATGGTACCCTTATCAAAATTCCCTTTTAATGTAACTTTGGTACCAAGCCTATCTCTAATTTTCCTTTCTAAATCAATATAATTAGGGTCTCTTTTATCAATATTTTTTTCTTTTGTTTCAATGCTTTCTGCAGCCCTTGAACCATTATTTAATTCTTGAGCCTGTGTTTCGCATTGTCTTACAGAAAGACCGTTTTTTATAAGCCTATCGTATAGAATCTTTTGGTCAGCGGGGCTTATAACAGCTAGTAGTGCCTTTGCATGACCTTGAGTAATTGTTCCATCTGCTAGGGCATTTTGCATTTCTTCTGGTAGTTTTAATAGTCTAATGCTATTAGCCACCGCAGGACGACTTTTCCCAACACGTTTAGCAACTTCATCTTGCGATATGCCCTCTAATTCCATAAGTTGAAAATATGCATGGGCTTCTTCTATAGGATTTAAGTCTGTGCGCTGTATGTTTTCTATTAATGCAACTTCTAGCTTTCTGCTGTCTGAATATGAACGCAACTGAACAGGTACTTTAGAAAGCCCTGCTGCTCTAGCGGCTCTAGTTCTTCTTTCCCCTGCTATTATATAAAAATAGCCCTCTTTTTCTTCTTTTGCGTCTTCTATTATTATAGGAGAAAGAATACCTTCTTGCTTTACAGAAGCCGTTAGTTCTTCTAGTTTTTCTTGGTCAAAGTATTGTCTAGGCTGTCTGGGGTTGGGTATTAATAGATTAGGGTCTACCCAAAGAGTTCCGTTTTCGTCAGTGAATATGCCCTTTGGTAGATTAGGAGAGCTTTTAGATGGAGGCTCTTTATTTAAGACTTGAACTTCCTTCTCTTCTTGCTGATTAGTTTCTTCTTGATTTGTAGGAGGCGTTTGCATTTCAAAAACAGCAGCCATGCCTCTGCCTAACCCAGTATGCTTAGCCACGATTCATTACCTCTTCAGCTAGTTTTTCATAACTTTTTGCACCTAAGCAATGCGGGTCATATAAACATATAGGTTCTCCGTAAGAAGGTGCTTCTGAAAGTTTTATATTTCTAGGTATAATTGTTCTAAATACGTAATCTTCAAAGTAACTGATGACTTGTTTTACTACATCGTTTGCTAGCTTTGTGCGGCTATCATACATTGTAAAGAATATGCCACCTATTTTTAATTCTTTATTTATTTCTTCCTGCACCTGTTTTACGGTGTTAAATAAAAGCGTTATTCCTTCCATTGCAAAATATTCACATTGCATAGGAACTAGGGCTGCGTCTGCTGCAGCAAGTCCGTTTATTGTAAGAAGCCCTAAAGATGGGGGGCAATCTATAAATATATAGTCATAAGAATCTTTTATAGGTTTAAGAGCGTTTTTTAAGAAGAAAGCACGGTCTTTCTGAACAACTAGTTCTATTGCCGCAGCTGATAAGGATATATCGCTACTTATTACGTCTAAATTTTCTAACGCAGAATGTTTTATCGCTTGTTCAGGAGTAGTCATGGAGCTAATTAATTCGTAGACTGTAGGCTTATTTTTATCTACACCTACTCCACTAGACATATTTCCTTGACTATCAAAATCTACTAAAAGCACTTTTTTGCCTGCCAGTGCGATGTATGCGCCTATATTTATAGCTGAAGTAGTTTTTCCTACACCGCCTTTTTGGTTTACAAAAGCAAATACCTTTCCCATAATAAATCAATTTTAACATTTTTTTTTATGGAAGTATAGTAGCGAATATGTAAAAACATAAAATTTGTGGGTAACAGTGGATTTTCAAAATCGCTTGCAGGTGGGTTTAATATAACACGTACCAACGTATAAAGGGGGAAGGGACCGACGTGTACACGTTGGTTATACTGACGTGTATACGTCATAGGGACTGACGTGTATATGTCGTAGGTAGCAACGTGGATAGAAGATAGAAGTTAGACAATAGATGGTAGAAGGTAGACTTTTAGAGGGGAGGACTATATAATGACCCTATGATTTTATCTGCAAGTTTTTCTAAGCCAGTAAATAATATAGAAGAAATATTAGGTAAACCTTATATAAAACTCCGTGTAAAACTCTTTAGCGATAACAAATACGTTTGCGATTTTTTTACCCAAAAGCAGGCTTTTAGACAGTTTATGACTACAGAAGAATTTGATGACTTTATTCAAAAACACGCAGGTACAACTTTTAAGAATGTAGTAGAAAAAACGGAACTAGAAGAAATAACTATCATGGCTAATAGACATGGAGAAATAAAAACTTTACGCAAAAAAAATCCTATGACGGCAAAGCCTCTTTGCCAAACAAATGCGAATAACAGAGTAAAAAACTATATTATTCAAGAAGGCTCTAAAGTGCCTTTTTTAGTAAAACTTGGCGTTACAACTAAAGAGGGCAAAGTGGTTTCTTCTAAATATGATAAATTTAGACAGATAAATCGCTTCCTTGAATATATAAAAGATATTTTGCCTAGTGTGCTAAATTTGCGTTCTATAGAGGGAGAGCCTGTTAGCAAAGAAGCCCCCTTAAAGATAACAGACTTTGGCTGCGGAAAATCTTATTTAAGCTTTGCAGTTTATTATTATTTATCTGAGATAGAAAAGCTACCCATTAGTATAATAGGTTTGGATTTAAAACAAGACGTTATAGATAAATGTAATGCTATTGCAAAAGAATTAGAATATAAGAATCTAAGTTTCCTTGTAGGAGATATAGCGTCATATAACGAAAAAAACGAGGGCGATAAAATTAATAGCGATATTATCATCACCCTGCACGCTTGTGATACTGCTACTGATTATGCACTGCATTATGCTATAAAATCTGATGCAAGGGCGATTCTTTCTGTTCCCTGCTGTCAGCATGAAATAAACTTGCAACTGGGAAAGAAGGATATAAAAGACAATCCCTTTATGTTATTAGAACGCTATGGAATAATAAAAGAGAGGTTCTCTGCCCTTGTTACAGATGCTATAAGAGCAAGGCTTTTAGAACAAGCAGGATATAATGTACAAGTGCTTGAATTTATTGATATGGAGGGAACCCCTAAAAATCTGCTTATACGTGCGGTAAAAAAAGAAAGCACTCTTAAAGAGTGCCGCACACTTAAAGAGCGCAGTGTAGAAGCGTGCTCTTTAAGTGTTTATGATGATGTGTGCAAGTCTTTGCTTTCTGAACTAGGAGTGCAGCAAAGTTTATATAATTTACTGCAAAATGATAGCGAAAGTGTTTAGACTTTTCTATAACACATATTTTTGAATAAAATCTCCAACTCCGCTATTATCATTATCTTTTTCGGTTACAAAGTTGGCTATGTCTTTTATGTAATCCAAGCCATTTTGCATGGCAACACCATAGGAGCAAAGCCTTATCATGCTTTCATCATTCATGCTGTCTCCAAAGCCCATAGTGGAGTTTTTATCTAGCCCTATATGCTCTGAAAGCCAAGAGATAGCTTCTCCTTTGCCACAATTAGGGGGTAAAACCTCTAAGAAGTATGGCTTACTTATAAAGACAACGGCTTTATCACCAAAGTCTTTTTTGAGTATATCTTGCAATTTAAGTAGCTTTTCAGGCTCTCCAGGTATTAGCATTTTAACAAAGCCTTTTTGCAAAAATGCTTCATAGTCAGGTACTGCTTGCCCTTTTAGTCCACAGAGGTCTACATCAAGTTTAGTCCACTTGGTTTCTTCCCTATAAAAGATTATATCTGGGGAATATACTTCGGTTCTAAGCCCCATTTTTTCCGCTTCTTCATTAGCGTGCAAAAGTATATCAGCAGAAACTGTTCTTTTGTAAATCTGCTGCCTTGTATGTAAGTCAAATACAGAACAACCATTTACTGCAATGATATATCTTCCAGCCTGTGTGCCTGCTATATTTAAGCGTCTTACATAGGGTAAGATAGCGTCTTCTGCGCGACCTGAGCATATCACTATGTAAATGCCAAGTG
>CAJOPO010000112.1 GCA_905236315.1 uncultured Treponema sp. | reverse complement strand
TTGTAAGTCGCTATAATAGCGCGACTTACAACATCGCATTTTCAAAGTTGCCTCTAAAAACTGAAGTTTTTAGAGGCTCCCATTAATTGAACAAGATAGACTTTTTTCTTATAATAGCCAATAATGTCTAGTAATAAAAAAAAGCCAGTAATTGTGTTAAAAACAAAGAATGTAATAATCCTTGCTAGTTGTATTATCATTCTTTGTGTTTTATTTTTGGTATTGAATATTGTTTTAGCCTCTCCACCTAAAAATGTAGCACTTCAAGACGATTCGGAGTCTGTGAGCGAAATTGCTAGTGCAGTACCAGAAGAAGTTCCAACTATCTCATCTCCCCCTATAGAAGAATCTCCTATAAAAGAAGATATAGAACCAAAAGTGCCAGAAGAAGACAAAAATGTTGGAAAAGAAAATCTTCCACTAGAAACAGCAAAAGAGGAAGAACAGAGCATTATAAATAAATATGATTTTCCTCTAGCGGTAAATGGAGCAATCCTTGCATTTATTATTGATGACGCTGGAGAAAACATAGCCAATGTAGAGCGTTATGCCACTCTTCCTTTCCCTCTAACCATAGCAGTTTTGCCACGTGTTTCTCATTCTAAAGAATGTGCAGATGTTATACGAGCTAATGGTAAGGAAGTTATACTACACCAGCCCATGCAAGCGATTAATTTAAGTGTAAATCCAGGTCCTGGCGCAATAAATGGAACTATGGAAGAGCCAGAAATTTTACAAACAGTAAGAGAGAATATAGATAGAATTGGTCCTATAAAGGGAATGAATAATCATGAAGGCTCCCTTATAACATCGGACTTATTAAAGATAAGTGCTGTCTTAAAAGTATGTAAAGAAAAGAATATCTATTTTATAGATTCTAGAACAGCCTTGCCAGAAGATAATAAGGTGCGGCAAGCAGCTACTGAAGTTAATATAAAAATCTTAGAACGCAATGCTCCTTTTTTAGATAACGCGGTTACAGAAGAAGAGATGATAAAAGAGATAAAAAAAAGTGTAGATGTTGCAAATAAATATGGAAAGGCAATTATTATAGGACATGTTGATAAGTCTGTAGAAATATTGCCTGCTTTATTAGCAGATATGTATCCTGAACTTGTGCAAAAGGGGTATCGCTTTTTAACTCCATCACAAATTTATTAAGAGGTATTTTATGAAAGTATTAGGAATAGAAAGTTCTTGCGATGAAACAGCCTGTGCCATTGTAGAAGATGGACATTCTATTTTAAGCAATGTAGTTGCTACACAAATATCCTTCCATCAAGTATATAAAGGTGTTGTTCCAGAAATAGCTAGCCGTAAACATGCAGAATGGATTCTTCCCGTAGTGCGACAAGCCCTTAGCGAAGCGCATTTAGACCTAAAAGACGTTGATGCCATTGCTGCTACAAATAGGCCAGGTCTTATTGGAGCCTTGCTTGTGGGCTTATCTTTTGGAAAGACTCTTGCTTGGGCTACCAATAAGCCGTTTATAGCAGTTAATCATATGTTAGGTCACATGTACGCTGCACATTTAGAAAATGATATTCCTTACCCGTATTTGGGCTTATTAGTTAGTGGGGGACATTCCATTATTGCAAAGGTAAATGATTTTGATAATCTTGAAATATTGGGAACTACAATAGATGATAGTGTGGGGGAAGCCTTTGATAAGGTGGCTAAGTTTTATGATTTAGGTTATCCAGGTGGTGTAATTATAGATAAATTGGCAAAAGAAGGGAATAGAAATGCTTTTTCTTTTCCTGTTCCTAAAATGGATAAGGGTAATCATAGATATGATGTGTCTTTTAGTGGATTAAAGACAGCTGTTATTCATCAAGCAGATATGTTTTTAAATAAAGGATATGAAAAAACTATTCCAAACATAGTTGCTTCTTTTCAAGAAACCGCTTGTCGAACTTTGATTACTAGATTATTGCGCGCGGTAGAAGATACAGGCTTAACCACTATAGTGGCAGGGGGAGGAGTGGCGGCAAATTCTCGTTTAAGAGAAATGCTTGCAGAACATAAAGAGCTAAATTGCATATTCCCTCCCCTTAAGTTGTGTGGGGATAACGGTGCTATGATTGCAGGTGTTGCTTATCATCTTTTACAAAAGGGCGAGCGTTCTCCATTAAATACTACAGCGTGCGCACGTATTCCTCAGTTTAAGCGAGGACTAGCAAACTTAGAGGCATTTGGACGTAGATAGTTTGGCAGGGGCAATCACGGAAATCAATTTTCAACGTACATATATAAGGGAACCTCGAAAAACTCCCTTTCAGAAAGTTTTTCGAGGTTCCTGCGAGTTGCAAGTCGCTATAATAGCGCGCCTTACAACAT
>CAJOPO010000111.1 GCA_905236315.1 uncultured Treponema sp. | reverse complement strand
GCGAAATGTAGAAGAGGCAAAAAAGTATTCTGTGGACATCGCAGTGACTCGTATGGCAGAGATTTATAGTGAATTATTGTCGGAAACGTGATGAGAGGCTTTCCCTTGCAGGATTCTCAACTAGGAGTCAGAACCTAGACGGTAGAGCTTAGAATTTAGACGTAGGGAACACTTTTTCTACCTATTGTCTATCGTCTAAATTCTAATGTCTAACTCCTAAAATCCTACTTGATTTTTTACCTAAATAGTTATAGCATACAGAATATGTTTTTTTATATAAAAAATATTGCAAAAGCTATTGACATTCTTTTTGCAATGCCTATAATTCCTTACACCTTACACCTTACACCTTACACCTTACACCTTACACCTTACACCTTACACCTTACACCTTACACTAAGGCATACTCTCTCTAAAAATAAATTAACATATTCTCCTAGCGATAAGGGGACTGTATATGAATGAAACAGTCCTTTCAATAGTTGTCCCCTGCTTTAATGAAGAAGACGCACTCATAGAGTTTTACAAAGAAACAAATACAGTTGTTTCCCAGATGGATTTACAAAATAAAACAGAATTTATCTTTGTAGATGACGGTTCTGTGGACAATACCTTAGCAGTCATTTTAGAACTACAAAAAAACGACAAAAACGTGCACTTTATTAGCTTTAGCCGTAACTTTGGCAAAGAAGCCGCTCTTTATGCAGGACTACAAAAAGCGTGTGGCAAGTATATTGCCGTTATGGACGCAGACTTACAAGACCCGCCTAGTTTATTGCCTAAAATGCTCAAGTCAATTCAAGAAGAAGGCTATGATTGCGCTGCAACACGCAGAACAACTCGCAAAAATGAACCCATAATCCGCTCATTTTTTGCAAGACTTTTTTACAAAATTATGGGGCATCTTAGCAATGTTCCTGTGGTAGACGGAGCTAGAGACTTTAGATTAATGACTAGCCAGTATAAAAATGCAATACTCTCACTAAAAGAAACGAATCGCTTTAGCAAGGGGCTTTTTCCTTGGGTTGGTTTTAAAACAAAGTGGTTTGCCTATGAAAATATAGAAAGAGTTGCAGGAAAGACTAAATGGTCATTTTGGAAATTATTTCTTTATTCCATAGATGGCATTATAGGCTTTTCTACAAAGCCACTTGCATTTTCTGCTGTGGTTGGCGTGCTGGGCATTTTACTTTCGTTTATTTTAATCATATTTATAATTGCAAGAAAACTCATTTTTGGAGACCCAGTGCAAGGCTGGGCTAGTCTTGTCTGCATTATAACATTCATTGGTGGGATACAACTTTCTACAACAGGAATTGTTGGTTTATATATTGCAAAAATATATGGAGAGATAAAAAACAGACCTCTATATATTGTAAAAAACGAGGGGTAGAAATATGAATAAATATAAAAAGATTACATTTTTAGGTATTAGCGCGCTATTTTTGGTATCAATTTTTTTATTGCTTCCAATAGTAAGAGTTCTTATTATAAAAATGGGTGAAGTAGTGTTAAGAAGAGCTTTAAATCATTCTAGATGGAATATAAAAATACAATTAACAGGTTTAGAGCTTTTAGTCTTTGATATAATAAGTTTTTTATATGCCCTTTTATTCTTTTATCATGATAAATTAAATATAAAGGCAAATGTGCTTACAAGGATTAGCATTGTCATTACCCTTGTGTTTTTGATTCTATCTCAACCATCCTTATCTGTACAAGTAGAAAAGCATACTACAGGAATAATTTCACAAAGCACCATTAAAATTATTTTTTTTGCTATTAGGTGGATTTTTGTTTATTTCCTGCTATTTCTTTGCTATTTGCAAAAAGAAAGTGTAGAAAAATATATCACACGCCCTATTATTGATAACTCAAAGAATATTTTGTCCAAGCGTAATAAACATTTATTTTGGGAAATGTTTGCATTTCTTGTGTTCTGCTACTTTGGACTTCTTATTGCACAGGGCGGACAGTATTCATATGACACGGAAAGATTGTTTTTATATGGCTTAACAAACCCATTTCCATCACAAGGAAGATTTTTAGCAGAAAAACTCCTTGATTTGTTTCATCTATCTACTGTTATATATAATACCACCCCACTTATGCAAATGATT
>CAJOPO010000110.1 GCA_905236315.1 uncultured Treponema sp. | reverse complement strand
GTGCTTTTGAGACACAAGTTGAAGCCGAAAATTGCATGAAGTATATAAAAACAAAATTCGCTCGTGCAATGCTTGGTACCCTAAAAGTAACACAAGATAATCCTCGTGAAACTTGGCTCAATGTACCATTACAAGATTTCACCACAAACAGCGACATTGACTGGAGTAAGTCGGTTTCAGAAATAGATAAGCAGCTGTATAAGAAATATGGGCTTTCTGCAGAAGAAATCGAGTTTATTGAAAGCAAAGTAAGGGAGATGTAAAAGATGAAAATTCAGAAACTAATTATTGATGGTTTTAAGTGCTTTAGAAATAAAACTGAAATTGAATTAGATTCTCTCACGTGTTTTATAGGAACTAATAGCAGTGGAAAATCTGCTGCACTAGAAGCTCTTTGTCGTTTATTTGGGGATAACAACTCATTAAAAATAGTGCAAAAATCTGATTTTTATGTTGAACCTGGAAAAACAATTGAAGACTACGATAATAGATTATTATATATAGAAGCAATAATCTCTTTTCCAGAATTAGAAACTGGTGGAGCTAATACAAATTCAATTCCTTCTTGTTTTTCTCACATGTTTATTTCCGCACCAGGAGAAAAACCTTATTGTAGAATAAGACTTGAGGCAGAATGGGAAAAAGGAACAACAAGTGATGGAAATTTAAACTATACAACTTATTGGATTCATAGTGATGATGAGAATCCTTCAGAAGAAAATAAGATACCATTTAAATTAAAAGATAAAAATCAAATAGTACTTCACTATATTCCAGCAACAAGAAACCCTGAGAAACAGATAAAAAATGTAACAGGCACAGTTATAAAACGTCTTTTTGATTCTATTACTTGGAATGAAGAAATTCAAAGTACACTTGAAGATTCTGCAAAAACAGTTAGAGATAAGTTTTGTGAAGAAAACGGCATAAAAGTGATTCAGAAAACATTAGATAGTTTTTGGACTAAATATACAGAAGGGGGAAAATATAAGCATATTTCATTAAGCCCTATTAAAACGGATTTGTCTTCTATTCTTGGGCAAGTAAATGCTTACTTTTCACCTGGTCAGACTGAATCCGCCGATTCTGTCGAAAAATTGAGTGATGGTACAAAATCTTTATTTTATTTGACATTATTAAACACTTTATTTGATGTAGAAAATCAAATAAATTTTGGTAATGTAGAAGGATTTGATAAAACCAAAATTAATAAACCTTCTTTAACAATATTTGCCGTTGAAGAACCTGAAAATCATTTAGCTCCGCATTACATTGGACGCATTATTTCTGTTTTCCGTCAATTAGTACAACAAGGAGCGCAGACTGTATTAACAAGCCATTCTGCATCAATAGTAAAGAGAATTGAATCGGAAGAGATAAGATATTTTAGATTAATAGATTATGATTTTACATCTGTAAAAAGAATAACTCTACCTGATAATGATAAGGCGGAAGCTTATAAATATGTAAAAGAGGCTGTAAGGGCCTATCCAGAACTTTATTTTTCTAAACTTATTATTTTTGGTGAAGGTGATAGTGAGGAACTTGTAATACCTCGTCTAGCAAAATGGAAAGGTATAGAGATTGATACTTCTTTTGTGTCTTTCGTGCCATTAGCAGGTAGATTTGTTAATCATTTTTGGAGACTCGTTGAAGATTTGAATATTCCATATTTAACATTACTTGATTTTGACAAAGGAAGAAATACAGGTGGGGATGATAAAATAAAGTATATAATTAAGCAACTAGAATTGTATGAAAATTTAACAGAAGAGGAAAAAAACATTCTAGAATCTCCATTAGCATCAGAAACTGATAAACTTTCATTCTTAGAAAAAAAGAATGTTTATTTTTCTTATCCTTTAGATATTGATTTTGCAATGCTAAAAGAATTCAAAGATGATTATATGCTCTTACCGGAAGAACTAAAAGGTCCAAATATACCTAGTATTGAAGGTGATAATTATAAAACTAAAAATAAAGAGGCAGTTGCAAGTGTTCTCAAAACAGATAGTGATAAAGTTGATATAGGAAATTTACCGGATAATGATATTTCATTGTATTATTGGTATCGATATTTATTTCTTGGCCGTGGAAAACCTGTATCGCATTTAAATGGTCTTCTGAATATCGAAGAAAATGGCAATGTAAGGATTCCATCTGTTTATGAGCCTTTATTAAACAAACTTAAAGAAATGTTGAAAGTAGAATTATAATGAGACAAGAAGATTGGAAGCCTATAGATGTTGATTCTCTTGAACCAAATGCCGAAAAAGTTGTAAGAAGCAATTGTAATATGCTTGTAACAGCTGGACCAGGTGCGGGTAAAACAGAATTATTGGCACAACGAGCATGTTATTTATTACAAACAGATACTTGCAAGAGTCCCAAAAAAATCCTTGCAATAAGTTTTAAAAGAGATGCAGCTGATAATTTAAAACAAAGAGTAAAATTGCGGTGTGGAAAAGACTTTGCTGATAGATTTGTATCTGTTACATACGATTCTTTTTTTAAGGATATATTAGACAGATTCAAAGCTGCTTTGCCCGATGACTATAGCGTAAAAGATTATGATATAACCTCTATCGATCGTCGTGAAACTCGCAACCTAATTGATAGCTGTGGAATACCAGATGTCTCTTTTGAGGAATTACAATCTATATCGCACGAAACTTTGGAAAATGTATTATTGTGTGGAAAACCGCTTTCACAGATTGCAAGTAATTCGTTAGAAGATAAAGTTTCAACGAAAATATGGCATAATTTCTTGAAAGAAAAAAAATTAACATTTATGATGATTTCGAGGTTATGCGAACTTATTCTCGAAACGAATCCTGTTATAATTAAGTGCTTGCAAGAAACATTTTCACATGTTTTTTTAGACGAATTTCAAGATACAACCAAAATTCAATATGGAATATTAACTAGATGTTTTAAGAACTCTTCTTGCATTCTAACAGCTGTAGGTGATGATAAGCAGCAGATTATGGTTTGGGCTGGGGCTCTTATTGATGCATTTGGTAGATTCAAATATGATTTTTCTGCAAATCAAATATCTTTGCAACTAAATTATCGTTCTGTTCCTGAATTAGTTGAAATTCAAAAGAATGTTGCACAATTGATAACTCGAAGTCAAGAAGTTGTTACTTCAAGATCTGAAGCTGCAAATGAAAG
>CAJOPO010000109.1 GCA_905236315.1 uncultured Treponema sp. | reverse complement strand
GAAAATCTGTGAGATTCACAGATTTTTCGCTGGCAACGCCTATTGCTCAAAATGACGGTTGAAAGTTTTAGCATACTTTTTGTAACATCACCCAGTTTTTTAAACTTCAGTTTCTAACTTTTTTAACTCCATTGCCGCAATTTTATCTGTGGGGTCTATTTCTAAAACCGTTAAAAAGAATTTTCTAGCTTCTGCTTCATTACCCAGTTTAAGATACAACTCCCCTAAGTTGCTTATAATTTTTGTGCTATCAGGGTCTATAGAAAGTGCTTCTACAAGACTTTCCTTTGCGCCTTCAAAGTCTCCTGTTTCCATTTGGCAGATAGCAAGCTCGTTTAAGGTATCTGCATTTTCATCTCCACCTTCACATTCTCTAGCTTTTTCAAAAGCCTGCTTTGCCCCTTCAAATTGTTCCATGCGGCGTAAGCCCCAGCCTAACATAAACCAAGCATTCCATACGGCAGGATTTTCTTGTATAAACTTTCTTATTTCCTGCACACCTTTTTCTTCTTGCCCACTAGAAATTAACTCATAAGCATAATGAAAGCGTTCATTTTCCAGATTACGATTATTTATTTTTTCTACATTTTCCTCTGCAATGCGCTTTTTTTCTAAGCCTCCTTCTCCAAGTTCTTCATCACTAGCGTCTGAGGTTAGAGCAATATAGTTTTCAAAACAGCCCTTAGCGTCTGCATAATTATGCTTTTTTAAATGAAAGTACGCGGCATTAAAGAAAGCATCTGGTAATTCTGGGTCAGAATCCATAGCCTGTGTGTAATAATCTAAAGCGGCAGCGTCATAAGCGTCTGCGTCATCATGTAGGGAAGAGTGACGATAATTATCAGCCCTTTGGTCAAAGAAAATGCCCATGTTTAATATGATAGCTTTATTCTCTGGCTCTAACCCATTTAGTGCCATCCATATTTCTTCTGCTAAATCCCAGTCTTCATTCTGAGTTTTTGCAATAGCCATATCTGTAAGTTCTTTTTTTATATTAGGACGTGCTTCTTGTAATATTTTGCGATAATAATCAAGATTAATATTTTCCCTGTCATAAGCAAGAATAGTTAGAATACCAGAAAGGATTTGTTCTTCGCTAAGTTCTTGCATATTAAAGTTTCCAGAATCTGCATTATCTTTTTTTTGCACAGGCAGTAAGATATTAGGGTCTATACTTATATTAGCAGAATGAAAATTAAAATCCTGTGGCAATTTTATAAAATATATGGATTCTAGGGGATTTGCTGGTGTCATTATATTTCCTCAAAAAAAATAAGCAGGTGGCACAATGCCCCCTGCTTTTTATAAAACATCCTATTTTATAGTATGGTCTTAACTATTAGCTTGTGTTGCATTTGCCTGCTGTGCTGCTTGACGAGCTTGCTGAACAGCAGCCTTTCTTTGTTCCTGTATAGCCTGTTGAACAGCAGCTTTTTCGTTTCTTGCCTGCTGGTCTAATTCAGACTTACGAACTGTAGACAAATAATTATTTATATGGATTTTATAAGTAAGGGGCAAAGTTGCCTCATCGTAAACTATATTTGCAGCAAGCATATCCTTACGGTCTTCTACTTCATTTGTAGAAACAATCTTGCCTTTTAAGTCTAACACTTCATGTGGGTCATCAAATTCTATGCTCATCTGCACTTCTTTATCTTTTAAGAACTGTGCAAGCCCTAGAATAATTATCTTTGCTCCACTAAAAGAAAGGTCTCTCATTATACAATGGCGAGGAACTCCCTGAATAGTTATAACACATTCTGCCTTAGGAATACCTAACTTTCTGCATGAATCTGGTGTAAGGGTTATACGTTCATCTTTTCTTCTAGTTGCATTTGTAGTAGCATCTAGCAAGCGACCTATCATTTCTATAAAGTCTTCTGGTGGCCTTTGTGTATAATTAATAGTAATTATAGCGAGGTCAGAATTATTCATATACTGGGCAATGCTAGCAACTTTTCCTGAAATAAAGAAACTTAAAAGCTGCCCATCTGCTTGATAAAAACTATATTTTATACTGCAAGGTGGTGGGTCTTTCTTTGCAAGTTCCTTAAAAGCCCCTCCTTTAGTTCCTACTATTATCTTAGCAGAAGAAAAAGATGAAGAATTTACAATGCATGGCCACTGAGAACCATTACATTTCACATATACTTGACGCGGGTCCATAGAAAGAGTCTTTATAATATCCTTAGTAAAGGATAACTCTACCGCTTTGTAATCATCATAATATTTAGTAAGTTGTTGGGTCGTTATGATAGCCATATTCTTATTTTAATCCCATATTTAATTATTGTAAAGTCTTTATAAAGAAATTTAAAAGTAAAATCCTTTATTTATTTTATTGTAGTAAGTTTACTCCCATCTTTACGGCTTACTCTATCCCCCACTTGTACATTTACTTTTTCAAACCAGCCCTGTGGCACTTCTAAAGCAAATCGCACTGCACGAGAACTTTCTACACCTGCGGTACTATACGGCTTCATATCCAAAATGTCATATATTATGCCATCGCTACCTATATAGGCTATAGAAAGTGGGTGAGGAGTGTTTTTCATCCAAAAACGCAAATGGTCATCTATCTCAAATACAAAAAGCATTCCAGTTCCATCTGGAATTACCTCTCGTTCCATATAGCCCCAGTTGCGCTCGTCTTTCTTTATTGCAAGTTCACTGTTTACGCTAACATTTCCTGAAGTTGTATGAATAACTAATTCCTCTATGGGAAGATTATATTTTTTACTTTTTTTACTATCTCCGCAAGAATATAAGAGTGCAAACACGAGCAAAAATAATATTGAAAAAGCTACTTTATGCTTCATTTTAGACTATAGCCCTTCTAAGAAAGATTCCCTTCCTTTTTCTTGAGTAGTCTTATTTACTTTAGAATCCCCTAGCAATTTGTCAAAAACAACTTTATCGGTGTATTTTAGAGTAAGGGGACGTTCTAGCGTCATAATAACGCTGTCATTAGACCATTCAGACTTAGAAGGATTTAGTGATGTGGGATTTCCATATTTTTTGCATAGAGATGAGAATACAGAATGATGGTCCATTTTATCTGTCTTTACAGTTATAGTGATGATGTAAAGTTTATCTTCATAAAACTGAAACCAACATCTGTCTAAATATGAATAGGGGGCAAATCTTGAACTATCTGTTTCTATTATAACACGATTATCTCCTGGTAACCAAGAAACATCTCTATCGCCCATATAGCCAAAGTCAGAGTTCTTTTTTAAGGCTTCTTTTACTTCATCAACTGTCATTCCCAAGCGAATATTTGCATAACCTTGTGGCAATGCTTCTTGGGAAAAAAGAAGTATGGGAGAAAATAAAAATAATATAATAGAAATAAATATAGCTTTATAAGACACCATTTCCTGCAAGACCTTCGCGCTTCTTTTCTTGTTTCTTATAGAAATCGGCTTGTTTTATTAGCTCTTGAAGGTCTTTTATAACAATTTTTCCAGAAACCATCTTTATATTTCTGTTTTTTTCTAGCGCAAGAGAAGCCTTTGGCTGCTCAAACGGTGAAATACTACAAAGATTCATTAAGTCCACTGCTGTAAGGTTTGTAGAATATGGCTGCCCTTTTAGAATGGCAATGTGCTGTTTTTCTACCTGCAAAGCAAGCATATCAGTCATACGAGTTAATAAATCATGTAGCTGAGTATTTGCAAGTTGTCTATACATAGACCATAGTCTATCTGCTAGCATAATAGTAAGACGAGAAATCATCTGAGGTTGGGTTGCTACCATTTGCTCAAAGTTTTTGCGGTTTACAACCATAAGTTTACATGGGGAATGAGCTATGGCACTGGCGGAACGAGGTTTGTTTTCTAGTAAGGCCATTTCTCCAAACATATCTCCCTTCTTTAAGATGGAGAAAGTAATTTCAGAACCATCTATAACCTTACAAATCTTTACAGAACCTTCTTGTATAATAAACATATCCCCGCCAAACTGGCAGTCAGAGAATATCATTGTTCCTACAGGATATTCTCTTATCATATCTTCGGTTTCTTCAAGATAAACAGGGTGTGCTCTCTTACGCAAAGCAAGGAATTTCTTCTTTGCTTCTTCCAAATTAGCTCCTTGTGGGCAGGCTTTTAGATACTGATAGTAGCCGTATGCTGCAATATCATACATTTCATTTTTAAAATAATATTCTGCCACAGAAAAAAGCTGTTCCGAACTTTCATCTCCTACGCTATTTACAGTTAATTTTGAAAGTTCTCCATTTAAAATGCGCATTTCTCTTGTGAAAGAACGTATGATTTTCATAGCAATAGGCGTGTTTTTTACAATGAGGTCAGGGTACTGCTCCTTTTTTACCATAATGGCAACGACATCGGTCTTTGCTATAACATTTTCTATCTGACTATGCCCTGACATACTTGGGATAACACCAACAAAGTCACCAGGACCTAGTTCTTTATTTTCTATACCGGGAATACTATATTCATGAAAACAGGTTACGTTTCCTTTTTGTATAATATAAAATCTATCGTTTACGGTGTTGCCTTCTACAATCAAATAAGAGTTAGGCTTAAAATTTACAAAAGATAGTTGAAGCACTTTTATACCCCGCCAAGTTCGTTTGTTTCCATTCCTAATGGTGCCTTTAAAGTATAAAAAGCAAGTTTAATTCTGTCAAGGGTAAATTCCTTGAAAACATGGAAATCAATTTTTAGTGGTGTTACAGAAAATATGCCAAAACTTTCAACCGTCATTTTGAGCAATAGGCGTTGCCAGCGAAAAATCTGT
>CAJOPO010000108.1 GCA_905236315.1 uncultured Treponema sp. | reverse complement strand
TGAACCAACCCCAAATTTTAGGACAGTTTAAGCAGCCACCTCGCTTGGTGTTTTCCAGCCGAGATTTTGCTGCATACGCTCATTATTATAATATTCGATAAAATCGTCAATAAGTTTTTTTGTTTTTTTATACGAAAGCAACTTGCCAGATTTCAGCAAATCATCATAGCCGCTCTCGACTTTCAGCGTTCCGAAGAAATGTTCCATGCAGGCGTTGTCCCAACAGTTTCCCTTGCGGCTCATGCTCTGGACTATGCCGTTCTCCTTGAGCCGCTTCCGAGATTTCATTTGACAATTCTTTATCGCTAATATAACATAGGGCATATTTTATTATAAGGAGAAATAAGTAATGAAATCAAAATTTATTTTTATCTTAGCAAGTCTTGCATCTATTACACTTGCTCCTCTTGTTGCAGAAAAACAAGAAATAACCATAAAAGGTTCTGTAGGAAATCTATCTGCTGTTATTCAAAAACCCGCCTTAGAGGCAAAACAGAAATGTCCTATGGTTATGATTTTGCATGGGTTTTCAGGAAACAAAAATGAAACCTTGCTAACATCCCTTGCTGATAGTTTAGAAGAAAAGGGAATTGCTTCTATTAGGTTCGATTTTAATGGGCATGGCGAAAGTGAAGGTGACTTTCAGAATATGACGGTATTAAATGAAATTGAAGACGCAAAAAAGGTTTATGACTATGTAGCAAGTCTTCCTTATGTAAAATCAATATCCGTTGCAGGACACTCTCAAGGTGGAGTTGTAGCAAGTATGCTTGCAGGTGAATTAGGCAAAAGCAAAATAAAATGTGCTGTACTAATGGCACCCGCAGCGGTTCTTCGTGATGATGCAATAAGAGGAAATACAATGGGTGCTATGTATGACCCACTAGACCCACCTGAATATGTAGAACTTTTTAATGGACTACGATTAGGTCGCGAATATATAAAAACCGCTTTTAACTTACCTATATATGAAACTGCTGAAAAATTTACAGGTTCAGTTTGTCTTATTCACGGAACAGGAGATAGAGTTGTTCCTTACACTTTTAGTGAACGCTACAATCGCCAATACAAAAAAAGCGAGTTGCATATTTTACCAGGTTTTGACCATGGGTTTTCTCAGAACCAAGACGAAGTTGTAAATATCGCTAGTGATTTTCTAGTAAAAAACGCAAAGTAAAAATAAGATAACATTACAAAAAGTTAATTTATGGAAAATAATAATCTAGGCAAACTAATAAAACTGACAAGAAAAAGGCATAAAATATCCCAAAAAGAACTATGCTATGGACTATGTTCTACATCAACTCTCTCTAGAATAGAAGAAAGTGAATGTATAGAAAATTGGCAACTTTTAAATGCCCTTTTAGACAGGTTAGATTTGCCTAGTAATATTTATGATTTTATTGTTTCTACAGAAGAACTTATTCGCTATAGTATAGAACTAAAGGTTAATAATATGCCAACAGAGGATGTATTGCCCCTTATAGACGAATATAAAAATATTTCTGTAGAAGAGTCAAATTTAGACAAGCAATTTTGTTTATTTGCAGAAGTTTTAGCAACCTTTAGAGATACAGATTATAAAAAAAGTTGGAAACACCTACAAAAAGCATTGCGCTTTACCATTCCAGATTTTAATATAGACAAAGAACTTTCCATAACAGTTTTTACAACAAGGGAACTGATAATTTTATATTACATTGCAAATATGGAATACTTCTATATGAATAGGCAACAAAGCGCAATAAAAAGGTTATATCATGTATTAGGGAAACTAAAAAACAAAAACAGTTCTCCTTCTAAATTAAAATATATACCTTCTATTATTAATTCCTTAGGTGGTTTTGAAGAAAACTATCTAAGATATAATAAAGAATATGAACTTTCAGACTTTGGAATAGACTTTTGCGTAAAAAATGGCATATTAAGAGATTTTGCCTTTCTTCTTTATACAAAGGCGTATGCTATGTGTAAAATGGGCTTTTCTAGTGAATATGGAAAAGCTAGTAAAAGAGAAGCTAAAAAAATATTTTTACAGTCCTTTTCTGTTATGCTTGTACAAAATAAAGATATGGACACAATTATGCGAGGCATAGCAGAAGCGCAAGAACTTATGGAAGAAGATTTTGTTGATTTAGAATTATTAAAGCAGATAAACTGTGCGTAAGAAGCTTTTACTTATCTACGGCACTTGCTACGCTTTCTATACTGCGCTTGATTATGAATTTGACAAGAGCAAAGAAGTTTTGTATGACTTTATCAGCAACAATTAAAAATTCTTTTTTCACAATTATTTCGCGTTTTAAAAAAGTATGTTATAATTCAATCACGATGGAACAAACAAAAAATGAGCGCAACTTCTTTTTGTACTTTTGTTAAACAGGTTGATTTGGATGATGCCCCAATTGAAGATTCTTACGAGAGTATTTTTGACCAATATGAGCGTGTTGTCATTCAGGCGTTGGCTACTTCGTTCGGGCTT
>CAJOPO010000107.1 GCA_905236315.1 uncultured Treponema sp. | reverse complement strand
TAGATTATTGGCGTGAACGTATAAAGAAGGGAAATTTTCTTACTAGGTAGAATAAAAGCTATGTTAATTGAATTATTAAAACCAGATTTTTCATTTTCTGATGAAAGAGGCTCTCTTACACAACTTATCCATAAAGGATTTAAACAGTACAACATAATATTCTCTAAGAAAAATGTATTGCGAGGAAATCACTATCATAAGGAAAACAAAGAAGCTTTTTTTGTAATTAGTGGAAGCTTTAAATTAACTCTATCAAAAGATGTCATAATAGAAGAATATACGCTAAAAGCAGGTGATATGTTTCTTATTATGCCATACGTTATACACAGTTTTTATTATCTTGAAGACTCTTATGTTGCAAGTATGTATGACATAGGCGTAGAACATACAGATGGCACTAAAGATATTTATACAAAATAGGACTAACAAAAACGAATAGCTGAGAAAGTTTCAAAAGTTTCTTTTAACTTTTGAACTTGCCTCAGATATTGAGCTCCGCATAAATACAGGTAGAAAACAAAATGGTAGAAACAAAATTAAATAAAACACATATATTAAAACTACTTTCTTTTTTAGTAGTATTATCATTAGCAATATTCTCATTAAAGCTTCATATAGAGCAACTAACCCAAATATCAAAGAAAGTTTTTATATTCTCATTTTTTATTGAAGCATGTATATTTTGTAGTGTAACATATACAATTTTTAATTTTGAAAAAGTATATTCAGCATACAAAGAAAAGTTTTATAAAGAATCACTCCTTTACAGTATATACTTTTCTCTTCTTTCTATTTTATTAGTAAATCCAACATCCATAAAATCAATACAAATAAACAAGTTTTCTCGACAAATAGGACAAACTGTATTAGCAGACTATGATATTTCGGCTCTTATCCACAATTTTTATATTTGGATTTTTACATTTGTAATATTACTAGCAAGTCTTTCATTTTTCTTTAATTATTTACGTATTAAAAAATCTACAAATAATTGTCAAAAAATATGGCAGTTTTTAGATAACTTTTCAGCTCTCTCACTATCTTTGCTATTATTATATGGTGGTGTTTCATATTTTAAAGACGGAATTATTTTTAACTCTACCTACGCTATATATTCAACTTTAATGCAAATATTTATATTTGCTATTTCATTTATATATTTATTTTTTAATTTTGAAAAATATATTGAACTTGAAGTCTTTAAGCAAATTGAACTTACAACTTTTTCCTTAGTTTGTTATACAGTTTTTTGCTTGCCTTTTATTGGTAGTCAAAAATGCTTTTTATTTCTACTTCCTTTAGCTGTATTTTTAAGTTTAATTATTTCAAGAAATTGGAGCTATATTACAAGCAAAGCTATACTTTATCCATTTTTTGATTTTACTTCCTGCGTAATTATCACTTTACCCTTTATTACATCCTTATTAATCGAAGGTGTTTTTATTCTTAATCAACATTCAGTTTTTATATCACATTTTTCTCGCTACCTTATAATTTTATTTCTAACAATACTTATTGTAGCTTTTGTATATTCATTATGGTATGTAAAATCAAATAAAAGTTTTAAACTCTGGAATAAAAACTTTGTTTATCCAATAATCATAGCAGGAATTGTAATGTGCTCAACGCAACCTCCATTACAAATTAATTTTAGCCCAGATATTTTTGAATCTGCAAATTCAAGTATTTTAATAAGCGACTTTTTACAATTTGGAAAGCTCCCAATAGTTGAACATTACGGTGGACATATGCTAACAGATGTTATAACTGGCATCTTATATGCTATTCTTAATGGAGATTTTTCTGGTGCTATTGCATCTCCGTATGCATACTATATTCAATCAACAATATTTGCCGTATTATTTTATCTTACACTAAAAAATATCGTAGGTGAGTTTTTAGCTTCTTTAATTACTCTATTCATTCCCTATGAATCCGCTTCAACATACTTTATGGGAGGACTTTTTCTTTGCGTTACTGTAATTCAATACATAAAGAAAAACTCTTTAATACGAGCATATTATATTTGGTTTTCATTTGTATGTATTACACTCTTTAGGTTAGATTTAGGTTATGCTTTTTTAGGTAGCACTATAGTAAGTTTATGTATCTATTGCATAAAAACAAAAAATAAAAATGTAGCACAAGAAGTATTTTTTACTCTTGGAACAAGTGCTATATTCGGAATATTAGTTTGGTCTCTTTTGTGTATTTTTAAAGGCATTAATCCTATAGATAGATTACATGAATTTATTGCTATTTCAAGTTCAAACACATCTTGGGCATACACTTCACTTGGAGCAATTACAAAAGTAGGATATACCATAGCATATCTTGTAATTCCAGTTTTTATGGCAAGTTGCCTTAGTTTCTTAATATTTTCAAATAAGATAAATTTTAAAGACTATAACGCAGAAGATATTGTATTACTTTTAATCTTAGGTTTTACATATTTTTTTAACGTTCCCCGCTTTTTAGTTAGGCATAGTTTTGCAGAAACCGCAAACTTTATTCGCGTAGGTATGTACACTGTATGGCTATTTATTCCGCTTTTTATAAGTATTGTAAGAAAAAAGAAAGCGTTGTTTTCCCCTATTTTTACAATTTTACTTTTTATAAGCTATTTATTTTTTTGCGAAAATACAAATATATTTGACTTTGGATACATAGCGAGATTCATTGAAAAAAATAAACAAATATCTATGCCAAAAGAAAATGTTGAGAGAGTCTTATTAAGCGAACATTCAAAAGAACATTATAAAGAATTAGAAAATGTAATTGATATTTTATTAAGCAAAGATGAATCTTTTATTGATTTCACATCTACAACATTTATTTATTCTGCAATGCAAAGGGAGTGCCCTGTGTATATCTCACAATCTCCTTCCATGCTATCAGGGGAATTTAGTCAAAACTGCTTTATTAATGAAATAAAAAGCCAAAAAGAAAAGTTACCTATAGCACTTTTCCCTTTGAGTTCTTATTATTTGTCAAAATCCATTGATGGAGTACCTGTAGTTTTGAGGTACTATAAAATAGCAGAATATCTATATCAAAACTATAGACCACTATGTTCTGTTGGTGAATATGCAATTTGGTGTGATAAAGAAAAGTACAATTTCTATAATAATACTTTAGATAAATCACTAGAACAAATTGATTATGGCTATGATGACAAATTTGATTTTCATAAATATCTAGAAAATAATCTAGCATATCTATGGGCAAATAAAGACATAAGGAATGCAAAAAATAACATACCCATTTCTACATTAGAATGTAATGATGGCGTTTATCAAATACCACAGATTTCAGATGTACAAAAAAATATGGGGAACTATCTTTTATTGCATATAAATAATACAGCTTCTGATAAAACCATAAATCTTGTATTTGGGGAGAATAAAAATAATTCTTTTTACAAAAAGTTTAATATCAACTTTAACGTTCGTAGTGGAGAATGTGATTATATCATACGTCCAAGCATAGATTATTACTGGTATACTGATGAAATACAAATTTTAAAAGTGGAAAATGAAAACCCTAATATAAACATTACAGGTATTCAATTACTGACAGGAGACTAATAAGTTTCATTATCATCTAATTGACAAAAATATTTTCTATTAATATAATTAAGGAAATAGAACAAAGGCGTTCATTCAACTTGTCAACTTATTGTTGGTAAGAGGGGTGGACGCTTTTTTTATGCGAGGCTAATTTTGGACAAAGCATATCTAATTCTTGCAAATGGAGCAATTTTTGAAGGAAAAGCTATTGGGAAAACTGGCAGTACGATTGGGGAAATAGTATTTACAACAGGAATGACAGGGTATACAGAGACTTTAACAGACCCAAGCTATTATGGTCAAATTGTTATGCAAACATTTCCTTTAATTGGTAATTACGGAATAAGTTTGCAAGACTTTGAAAGTAAAAAAGCATGGTTAAATGGATATATTGTGCATGAATTATGTGAGAAGCCTTCCAACTTTCGCAGTGAATATACATTAGAGTCTTTTTTACAATCGCAAGGAATAATAGGTATTGCAGGAATTGATACAAGACATTTAACAAAATTGCTACGAAATATAGGCGTTATGAACGCTATGATTATAAGCGGAAAAGAAATCCAAAATATAGATAACGTTCTAAAAAATCCTTTGCAAAAAGAGAGCTTATTAAGCAAAATAAGAAATTATAAAATTACAAATGCACTAAAAGCGGTTCAACAAACACCAAGCAATATTCGTATATCAGAAACTAATGCAAAAGAAATTAAAACCGTAGTAATATATAATTTTGGTGCTAAAGAAAACATTATACGAGAATTACAAAAAAGGAGGTTTAATGTTATAAGCGTTCCGTATAATACTACCGCTCAAGAAATAATAAAATTAAAGCCAGATGGTCTTATTCTCAGCAATGGACCTGGCGACCCTTCAGAAAATATTTATATAATTGAAGAAATAAAAAAAATATGTGAATGGAATAAAAATACTAATGCGCCAATTACTATTTTTGGAATTTGTTTAGGGCATCAACTTCTAGCTCTTGCAAATGGGGCAAAGACTAGTAAATTAAAATATGGCCACAGAGGTGCAAACCACCCTGTAAAAGATTTAGAAAATGGCAGAATATATATTACAAGTCAAAATCACGGTTATGCTGTAGAAAATGCTTCGTTACCTCCATCATTAAAATTACGTTTTATAAATATGAATGATAACACTTGTGAGGGCATAGACTACACAGATATCCCAGCCTTTAGTGTACAGTTTCACCCAGAAGCCTGTGGTGGTCCGCATGATACAAATTTCTTATTTGATAAGTTTGCAAAAATGATAATGGAGAGAAACTCTTATGCCATTAAATAAAAACATTCATAAAGTTATGATTATTGGTTCAGGTCCTATTGTAATTGGGCAGGGTGCAGAGTTTGACTATGCAGGAAATCAGGCTTGCAAGGCACTAAAGCAGCAAGGCTTAGAAGTGTGTCTTGTAAATTCTAATCCTGCCACACTTATGACAGATAAATCTATGGCAGACCAAATCTATCTTGAATCCCTAAATCTTACTACCCTTAAACGCATTATTCAAAAAGAAAAACCAGACTCCCTACTTTCCACTCTTGGTGGGCAGACAGGTCTTACTTTAAGTATGGAACTAGCAAAATCAGGTTTCTTAAAAGAAAACGGTGTAAAACTTTTAGGTGCAAGTCCAGAAACTATAGACAAAGCAGAAGATAGGCAGCTTTTCAAAGATACTATGAAATCCATAGGAGAGCCTTGCATTCCCTCTAAAGTAGTTACAGATTTAAAAGACGCAATAGACTTTGTACATAATGAAATAGGCTTTCCTGCAATTATTCGCCCTGCTTTTACTTTAGGTGGAACAGGTGGGGGAATTGCAAAAAATGATTTAGAATTAGAAGAAATTGCTCAAAATGGGCTTCATCGTTCTCCTATTCATCAAATATTAGTAGAAAAATGTATTAGTGGCTGGAAAGAAATAGAATTTGAAGTTATGAGAGATTGCAAGGGAAACGTAATTACAATCTGCTCAATGGAAAACTTTGACCCAGTAGGTGTTCATACAGGAGATTCTATTGTTATTGCGCCTTGCGTAACACTAGCAGATAAGGAATACCAAATGCTGCGCTCCGCTGCATTAAATATAATAAGTACATTAAAAATAGAAGGTGGCTGCAACTGCCAGTTTGCACTAAATCCTAATAGTTTTGAATACGCAGTAATAGAAGTGAATCCTAGAGTATCACGTTCCTCTGCACTAGCAAGTAAAGCGACAGGCTACCCCATTGCAAAAGTAGCAACATTAATTGCACTTGGATATACACTAGATGAAATTCCTAATTTTGTAACACAAAAAACAATGGCTTGCTTTGAACCTGCGCTTGACTATGTTGTTGTAAAAATGCCTAAGTTTCCATTTGATAAATTTGTATACGCTTCTCGCAATCTAGGAACTCAAATGAAAGCAACTGGAGAAGTAATGGCTATAGGTCAAAACTTTGAGGAAGCACTTCTAAAAGCAGTACGAGGGCTTGAAATAGGCATAAAAGACTTGAATCTTCCATCTTTTGAAAAAGAAAGAGATGAACAAATCATTAAACGTGTCACAGAATGTACAGACCAAAGAATATTTGCAATTTATCAGGCATTAAAAAGAAATATTATGACTATAGAGCAAATATACAAAATCACAAAAATTGATAAATGGTTCTTATATAAATTAAAAAAAATATCAGACACAACATTTTATTCCCCTAAATCATTTAAGATGGTTGACACATGCGCAGGGGAGTTTTCTGCAGAAACTCCATATTTTTACTCCACTACGGACGGAGAAAATGAAGCGGAATATTTTATAAAAGAAAAAAAACAAACAAAAACAAAGGGAACAATAGTTGTTTTAGGTTCTGGACCAATTCGCATTGGACAGGGAATTGAATTTGATTATGGAAGCGTACAATGCGTTCAAGCATTAAAAAAACTAGGATATGAAGTTGCCATAATAAACAATAATCCAGAAACAGTTTCAACAGATTTTGATACAGCAGATAGACTTTACTTTGAACCGCTCACTCCAACAGATGTAATGAACGTACTTAATATAGAAAAACCACTTGGCGTGGTAGTTGCATTTGGTGGGCAAACAGCCATAAAACTAACAAAGTTTTTAGATTCACAAAAAATTAAAATACTAGGAACAAATGCAGATGCTATAGACCTTGCAGAAGATAGAGAAAGATTTGAAGAACTATGTGATAGGCTCAATATAAAACGACCAAAGGGCTTTACAGTTTTTACAGAAGTTGAAGCATTAGAAGTAGCATTTAAAATAGGCTACCCAGTTCTTTTGCGTCCTAGTTATGTACTAGGTGGGCAAAATATGATAGTTGCCTATAATAACGCAGACGTTAAAGAATATATGAAAATCATTCTTAGACAGGCTATTCAAAATCCAGTCCTTATAGATAAATATTTAGAAGGTAAAGAACTTGAACTAGATTGTATATGCGATGGGGAAAATGTGCTAATACCAGGCATTATGGAACACATTGAGCGCACAGGTATTCATTCAGGAGATTCTATAGCCTGCTATCCTGGAGAATTTAGTACAGATATAGAAACAAAAATTGTAGAACAATCTATCTCACTAGCCCTTGCACTAAAAACAAAGGGACTTGTAAATATTCAGTATCTCATCTACCAAAATGAACTTTACATAATAGAAGCAAATCCACGCTCTAGCCGCACAGTGCCCTATCTTAGCAAAGTATCTAATATTCCAATCATAGAAATTGCAACACGTGTTATGCTAGGAGAAAAACTTTGCGATATGGAATTTGGCATAGGATTATACAAAAAGCCTAATTACTTTGCAGTAAAAGTACCTGTGTTTAGCTTTGAAAAACTCACTGACGTAGACACTCATCTAGGACCAGAAATGAAAAGCACTGGAGAAGTTCTAGGAATTGCCAAAACAAAAAGTGAAGCCATATTTAAGGGTATGGTATCTTCAGGATATAAAATGAAAAAAAGTGGTGGTGTACTATTTTCTGTACGTGCCACAGATTTACCAGAACTACCTGCTTTAGCTAAAAAGTTTTATGAAGCAGGATTTACGTTATACGCAACACAAGGCAATGCTTCCACCATTGAGCGTTCTGGTATGCAAGTGCAACATATTGCTAAAGTCCATGAAGATTATCATAATAACGTTATGACACTACTAGAAAGCGGAAAAATCACTTATCTCATTTCCACATCAGCAAAAGGCAGAGACCCACTTGCAGAAAGTGTTAGATTACGTAGGCTTGCCGTTGAACATGATATAGACTGTCTTACTTCAATGGACACTGCAAATGCTCTTGCAGACTGCCTTGCAAGTTCCTTTTCATTAGAAAATACAAGTATAATTGATATTTGCACCTCTAATTTTTTATCTGCATAAATTTTATAGAAGGTTATGAATGTACACAGAAAGCGAAGTTTTAGATTATGTAAAAGAAGAAGATGTAAAGTTTGTACGTCTTGCGTTTTTTGATTTAAGCGGAGTACAAAAAAATATTTCTATTATGGCAGAGCAACTAGAAGCCGCATTCCGCGATGGTGTAAGCTTTGACGCTTCTGCAGTCTATGGCTTTGAAGAGCCAGAAAACTCAGATTTATTTCTTTATCCAGACCCTACAACAATTTCTATATTGCCATGGCGACCTAGTACAGGCAAGGTTGTAAGAATGTTCTGTACAATAAAAACCGCAGACGGTAGCGAATACCCCAAAGACTGCCGTTCAATGTTAAGGAATATTGTAAAAACTGCAAAAGATGAATACGGACTAGAGTTTAACATTGGAACTGAAATTGAGTTTTACCTTTTTAAACTTGATGAGCAAGGCAATGTAACAAATATTCCCTTTGACAGTGCTGGGTATATGGATATTGCTCCTGATGATAAAGGAGAAAACATTCGCCGTGATATATGTTTTACGTTAGAGCAAATGGGCATACAACCAGAATCAAGCCACCACGAAGAAGGACCTGGACAAAACGAAATAGATTTTCATTATTCTGATGCACTTACCGCCGCAGACAACGTTGCAACTTTTAAGTGGATAGTACACACAAAGGCACAGGCAAACGGCCTTTATGCAGATTTTTCTCCTAAGCCCATAAAAGATATGCCAGGAAATGGAATGCACATAAATATTTCCTACCGCTCCTTATATGGTAAAAACTCCGAAGACCTTATGCCATATATTTTAGGTGGCATCTTAAAACATATAGAAGAAATTACCTACTTTCTAAATCCTCAAGATGTTTCATATTTAAGGCTAGGTAGTAGCAAGGCTCCACTCTATATTTCATGGGGAAAGCAAAATCGTTCTACACTTATTAGAATGCCACTTTGTAAGAATGAGCAAAGACTAGAACTGCGCTCTCCAGACCCCATGTGCAACCCATACATTGCACTAACACTAATAATTCAAGCAGCCCTTGATGGAATAAAAAATAAGATTCAAGCTACTAGTGAAACAAAAGAAAATCTTTTTAATGCTGTAAATAATTCACATTTACACCCTTTGCCACAGAATCTTAGCGATGCAAAAGAAATTGCCTTAAACAGTAGTTTCGTAAAATCTGTGCTTGGGAAAATAGTAGGATAAAAACAAATGAATACAGAAAATTATAGCGTTCTTTTGGTTTCAAAAGACAATAAAATAATTTCTCAAATTCAATCGTTTTTAACAACTCCAATGTTTTCTCTTACCACTTGTACCGATTTCTATGAAGCTAGGAGACTTGCAGGGGAATTTAACTTTAATATTATTATAGCAGATTCAGGAGATGGCTATGATACAGAGTTTGCTATAAATGTTTCTGATTTCTATTCAGTAGTCCTCTTGCTTGTTCCCTCTGAACACTTTGATTCCATATCGTATCAAATGGAAAGCTATGGTATTCTTACTATTGCAAAACCTTTTGAACTATTCTACTTTTACAGCATAATAAAAGTAGCCATTGCCGTTCATTATAAAATACAGTCGCTTTCTTCTCAAACAGCAAAGTTAAAAGTAAAAATGGAAGAGATAAGACTTATTAACAGAGCAAAACTGCTTTTAATGCAATGCCTTAAAATGACAGAACAAGAAGCTCATCGCTATATTGAAAAAGAAGCTATGGACAGAGGGCAAAAGCGCACCGTAATTGCAGAAAATATAATAAAAATGTACGGCTAAAAACTTCAGCATCTTATCTTTTAGGTCTAATCTTCAAACGAGCCTGTCTTCATCTCTTGCGCTATACGATTCCAACTGTCGTAGCGCAGGGGATTTATTACGCCATCACTAACAGCCTTTTGAACTGCGCAACCTTTTTCATTTTGATGTGTGCAACTCATCCCATAGGAGCATTTTCCCAAAAAGGGCTTAAAATCCTTAAAATAAAATGCTAGATTATCTGCAGAAATATCATGCAATAAAAAACGTCTTACTCCTGGCGTATCTATTATATCTGCCGTCATTCCCTGTAAGCCGCCCATAAGAGCTTCATCAAGTTCTATGTGCATAAGGGAACCCTTTGTAGTTGTATGCGTTCCCCTTCCATATTTCTGACTTAAACTACCAGTTTTTAAGACTACATTTTGGTCAAGCACATTGATTATAGAACTTTTTCCAACTCCACTCTGCCCCACAAAAGCACTTAAATGATTTTCTAACAACTGAGCAAGGTCTACCATGCCTTCCCCAGTCTTTGCACTAAGCCTTATAACTTTATATCCTATTTCTTCCCAACTATTAATTCTCTCTTGGAAATCAAGGTCTTTAGCAGCAGGTAGGTCATATTTATTGCAAACTATAACAGGGGTTATACCTTCATATTCTGCCTGACAAAGTGCCCTATCTATAAAACGCGGGCGAAAAGGAGGTTCATCAGGAGTTGTAACAATCATAAGATAATCCACATTTGCAGCAATTAGTTGCGGTTGTCTTTTCTTTATATTCCACCTAACAAATTCATTGCGTCTAGGAACTAAATCTATAATCTGCCCCTTATCCTTATCTAAAGAAGAATCATTAAGTTCTACCCTATCTCCTGGAGCAATGGGATTATAATATCCTCTTGAACTTTTTAATATCTTACCCTTGATTGAACAAAAGCGAATCACATCGTCTTCACATTCAACTTCAAATACATTTTTACTGCCGTTAAGAACAAGTCCTTGCATATATTTAATCTTGCTTTAAAACTTTTGTACTGTCAAGTAGCGCACAAATACACCTAACGCAAAATACTTCTTAAGGTTTCAAATAGTTTATCAACATCTATAGGCTTAGCAATATGCGCAACCATCCCCGCTTCCGTTGCCTTTTTTACATCTTCTGCAAAAGCATTTGCTGTCATAGCAATGATAGGAATAGAAGCAAGTTCTTTATTTTCTAGCGTTCTTATTGCACGTGTAGCACCATAACCGTCTAAAACAGGCATTTGAATATCCATAAGCACGGCTTTATAGTAACCTGGCTTAGAAGAATTAACCTTTTCCACCGCTTCAAGCCCATTCACAGCAGTTTCTACAGGAAAGCCTTCTCCTTCAAGGAGCATTTTTGAAATCTCTCGGTTTACATCCATATCATCAACAAGAAGGATACGCATTGATTTACTATCAAACACAGTTTTTTCCTCTTCATTAGGCTCACTAGTTACAAGTTCTTTTTCTTCAGGAGCCTCTACCTCTTGTATTTTAAACCTTAAGCGTATAACAAACTCTGTTCCCTTGCCCTTCTCTGTATTTACACTAATATCTCCACCCATCAAATCTACAATGGCCTTTGTAATAGCCATTCCTAGCCCTGTCCCTTGTATACCACTTACGGTTGAAGTACGCTCCCTTTCAAATGCTTCAAAAACCCTCTGTGCAAACTCAGGAGACATTCCAATTCCGCTATCTTTTACCCTAAGCTCATACTCACCATATTCATCGCTTTCTGCCTTTAATTGTCTAAAGTCTACGCAAACCTTTCCCCCTTCTGGAGTAAACTTATATGCATTACTAATCAGATTTAATAACACACGATTTAGACGATTTTTATCACACAACACATTAGAGTTTACAATATCTATAGCGTTTACATTATATTCAATATGCTTAGTTTGCATTTGCGTAGAAAACATATCCCTCACATCATCAATTACTTGACATAAATTTGTAGGAATATTTTCTATTTCCATCTTGCCACTTTCTATGCGGCTCATCTCTAGCACATCATTTATTAATGCCAAAAGGTGCTTACTAGAAGAATCTATTTTTGCAAGGTAATTTTGAATATCCTCTGCACTAGCGTTCCCCTGACGCGCAAGGCGTATATAGCCTACAATGGCATTCATAGGGGTGCGAATATCATGGCTCATATTAGATAAGAATGTAGTCTTTGCTTGGTTACTTTCTTCTGCCTTTAGTTTCTCCTCAAAAAAATGTTGCTCCCTCTTATGCTGCGTAGAAAAAATATTAAACATTACAATAAGTGTAATCACAATCAAAATCATTTGTATTATTGTAGTATTTACCAATGATGATTGAATCTTTGCAAGTTGATTTTCTAAATACTCCCTTTCTTCTTGCCTGCTTTCTTCTGGTAAAACAATATTTTGTTCTTTTAGTTCTTCTGTATAAAAAGTATTAATATCAGCTATGCTGTTTTTTATAAGGTCATGATTTTTCTGCCTTATCCACATTGTAGACGAAAATAAAATTAAAAAAAGCATAACAATCCACATAACTGTAGACTTACCAAAACGATTTTTATTATCTTTCTGGAACACATACCTAAATAGAATAAACCCTGTTATGCTCCAAGCAACTAAAATTAAATAAGATTCGGTTGCAATGCTACTCATATTCCAAAGATTTGGAATAAGGGGAAAGAAAAAGAATAACAAGGAAAATACTATACCTATACTTCCCAAAATCTTTTGTTTTATATCTTTTTCTGCAATTCCTGTTTTTATGCAGCAAGCAGATGTATAAGCATAGGTTATAGAAGCACTTATAGTAGTAATGTCTGTAATCCAGCCTATTGCAGTGCGTCCTAAAAAGGGAATTGGAAGGGAAACTAAAATGATTGCAAAGAGAGCATTTTTAGGAACGCCATCCTTTGTTACTATAGATAACCATTTGGGTAGCATATCTTCTTTTGCCATAGCATTTACAAGATTTGCACAAGAAGAAAAGCACCCCATAAGGCTTGTAGTCAATGCTGATATAATGCACAAAAATAAAAGTTTTAAGCCATTATCACCTAACGTATACTTTATAGCATGAAACACAGGCAGGGCATCTATTCCTGGATAGTCTGACAAGTGAGAAAGATATTCATTCCAAGATAAGCCTTTAGGTAAGCAAAAGACGGAAATAAGAGAATAGATAATATATATTGCAGCCCCAGATAGAAGTGCTAGTAATATTATCCTAAAAGATTTCTTTTCTGAAAAGCTAAATCGAGGGGAAGCATAAGACACTGATTCAAAGCCAACAAAGGCCCAAGGTGCTAAAGCAAAAATATTCAATATTTGAATGGGAACATTATTATCAGAAGAAAATAGCGGGTGCACATTTTGCATTACATTCTGTCCTGCACTAGGAGCAAAAATAAGCACTGCAAAGAAGCAGATTATAGAACCTATTAATAAAATTAATGCAAAAATAGTATATAGTCTTTTATTTGCTCTTATTCCTCTTAAACTATTAAAGCCAAACAATAAAATTATAGCTAACGTAATAAGAATTTCGCCTAAATATATGTCATAACCTGCAACCGTATAATGAAAGCCCCACTGAAAGAAATTTCCCAGTATAAAGCGCATGAGCAAGATGAATGATGTAGCGTTAGCCCATAATACAGAAAGATATGCAAGCACTATTGACCAAGCGCATAAAAATGAATGGTCATAGCCAAAAATGTGCTTTGTATAGGAAAACGCCCCTCCATATTCGCTGTAGCGGTTCATCATATTATGATAATTTGCTGCAAGTACAAGCATAATACCAAAGCCAATTAACATTCCCAGTGTAGTACCTAAAGGTCCTGCTATAGGAAGCAAGGTTGTACCAGGCATTACAAAGGCACCCCAGCCTATAATGCACCCAAAAGAAAGTGCCCAAACATTTAGAGTAGATAGGTGTTTATAAGGTTTCTTAGTTGCCATAATTAATAAATATTTTACCCCTATGCTTTTAAGCGGTCAAGCATTAAAAAAAAGACATTTGCATAACAGAAATTTAATAAAATACATATTTTTAGGCTTGACTATAAAGGGATGTATTTGTTATAATAGACAAAAAATGGGGGTGTAGCTCAACTGGCTAGAGCGTCTGCATGGCATGCAGAAGGTAAGGGATTCGACTTCCCTCATCTCCATATAAAGCCTACCTTATACTATAAGGCAGGCTTTTTTTATAGGAAACTCATTAATGTTACATAAAGTATGCTAATCAAGGCAATGACAAGCGTTTATAGAACGGTATATGCGATGTGTATATGTCGATGGCTATGACGTGTACACGTCGGTATGTGCCCCCTTTACACGTCAGTACCCATCCCCCTTGGTATTTTGCTACGTATTTTACGTATAGGGAACCTCGAAAAACTCCCTTTCAGAAAGTTTTTCGAGGTTCCTGCGAGTTGTAAGTCGCTATAATAGCGCGACTTACAAC
>CAJOPO010000106.1 GCA_905236315.1 uncultured Treponema sp. | reverse complement strand
TTAAGCTATCATAAATAGAACGATTTGCAGACATATCTTTAAATAATTCAAATGCTTGACCTGCTCCCACTGCAACACATTCAAGAGGTTTTTCAACAAGTAAAACAGGAACTCCAGTTTCTTTGTTTATGAGTTTATCAAGTCCTTTTAGCATAGAACCACCACCTGTCATAACAATACCTCGCTCAACAATATCAGCTGCAAGTTCTGGTGGAGTATGACCTAAGGTTTTCTTTATTTCTTCTACAATTTTAGTTAAAGGATCTTTTAAAGCCTCTCTAACTTCTACAGAGTCAACTTCAAGTCTTCTTGGAAGTCCTGTAATCGCATCTGTTCCTTTTATTTCCATTTTTTCTATTGTTTTATCTGCAATCGCAGTTCCTATTTCAATTTTAAGACGTTCTGCCTGTCCCTGCCCAATAATGAGATTATGAACAGAACGTATCTGTTTCATTATTGCCTCATCAAATTCATTTCCGCCTGTACGTATAGAACTTGTTATAACCATTCCACCTAAGGAAATAACAGAAACCTCTGTAGTTCCACCACCAATATCGCATACCATGTGTCCAGCTGGCTCATATATAGGTATTTGAGCACCTATTGCAGCTGCAAGACTTTCTTCAATAACCTCAACTTCCTTTGCGCCTGCTTTTAATGCAGCTGCCATTACAGCATCGCGCTCTACTTGAGTTATACAAGACGGTATACCTATTTTCATTCGAGTGGTAGTGAATAATTTATGTCTTGGGATAATTTTTGATATAAAATATTTTATCATTTTTTCTGTAGAATCACTATCAGAAATAACACCATCAGCAAGAGGACGTATAGCATCAATATTTCCTGGTGTTTTCCATAACATACGTTTTGCTTCTGCACCTACAGCCATTACTTTTCCAGTGCCTTTTTCAACAGCAACAACGGAAGGTTCATCTATAACGATACCCTGACCTCTTACATATATAAGAGTATTACAGGTACCTAAATCAATACCTATATCTGTTGTAAAAACATCTAAAAATCCCATTTTTATATAATCCTCCCAAATTACAATCTATTTTACTTATTTTCTGATATTTTTTGAATAGCTCCAGAATGATTAGGTTGTATTTTTAAACATCGTCGCCATTCTGAACGAGCTTTTGCCATATCTCCCTGTTTTTCATATAAAACACCCAATGAAAAATGGGCATCAGCAGAATTTTCATCCTTTTGAAGTATTATTTGGAATTCTTTTTCTGCTTCTTCATAGTTTTCTTCATCTGTATAAATCTTACCTAATAATATATGACTTGTCTTCAAAAAATCTTCATTTTCTGAAGTAGCGATTACTTTATTAAGATATTGCTTTGCAACGTTTCCTTGTTTGTTCTCACAATATTGCTCAGCAATAGACAAAAGTAACATATCAGACTCTCTATCAGAAAGGGCTGAACTAAAAGCATTAATACTATTTTGAGTTTGCCCTAAAGCCGCATAACTTAAACCTAAATACTCAAAAATATCAGATGCTTCATAACCAGCTTCTAAACTCTCATTTAAATATTTTATAACTAAATCTGAATAAAAATGATAATTTGCTAATCTGTTTTTATAGAAATAAGCCTTGCCCAACATATATTTTAATTGGGCTATAGATTCTTCTTTTGCATTTTTTAATGCTATTCTTAAACTTATAAGAGAATCATCTAAATAAGCCATTGATAATGTATTATCTGTTTCTGAAAGTGCTAAATAAAAACCACTATATCCATGAAATGTTCGTGCAGTATTATTTAAAGGTGCTGTAGATAAAATATTGCCCGAAATATTATATACGCTATGATAATCTCGCTCTGACCAACTATCATATAATGAAGCTATTGAGTCTGAAGAATGAACCTTATTATGTATGTAAGTATATAAGAAATAAACAAGTGCAGAAGACAAACCTACAAAGAAAATAAATAGAGTAATCCATAAAAAAACTCTATTTTTTCTTTTCCCCACTCGACCATTTATTTTTGTTCCCCTAGCCATTATTTCCACCAAATAAAAAGGATACATTAAGCCGGGTTTTGGCACTATATTAAAATTATTTAACATAGCATGGTCATCTATCTACATTGCTGATTACTCAAGCAACTCTAGCAGGCTACCCGCAGCTAAAAGCCGGAACTCAAACTGCTATCTGCCTTTGCTCCGAATGAGGTTTACTTTCGCCATCCTTGTTACCAAGAATGCGGTAGGCTCTTACCCCACCTTTTCACCCTTACTTAGTCGTAAAACTAAGCGGTTCTTTTCTGTAGCACTTTCTGTCAATAAATGAATTATGTATATTGCTATACAATTATCATCTATTGCCCAGTTATTATCTGGCATTCTTTCCGGCGGAGCCCGGACTTTTCCTCTTGTATTTGCATTATCATCAACACAAACACAAGCGACCATGTATCCTTTATTCTTTAATCATCATATCCTATGGAAGTTTTTATATCTTCATCTCCTTCCATACTATCTTCATCAGATTCCTCTCTATCCTCCATTCCATCCATATCAAAGGAAGAATATTCATCATCATCGTCAAGTAAACTTCCTGTATCATCCATTGGATAGTATGTAGAAAGTTCTTCATCAGAATCTTCATAAAATAAAATACGACTACAATATGGACAAAAAAGGATTTTTTCTCCTTTATGCACTTCATTTGCAAACTGAGCGGGTAAAATCATATGGCAACCAGTACATACATTTCCTCGTACAGCCACAATACCTTCATGATTTCGTTGTATAATTCTTTGGAACTTAAACTTTACTTCGGTATCTATTCCCTCAGACATCTCTTTTTCACGAGCATTTAATTCTTCTAAGGTATTCTGATATCCCTTTAACTCTTCATTAAGGCTTTCTTTTGCTTCTGTTACATCGCTTTCTGTAGAAGCTATTAAAGCCTCTTCTGTTTTTAGGCTATCATTTAATTCTGCAAGAATTTTTTCTTCTTTTTGCAAATCCTTACGAATAACACCTTCTTTATCTTTAGCTTCGTTTATTTGTTTCTCTAATATTTCATATTCACGATGAGTATTTATATCATCCATTCCCTTTTCGCTGGTTTCCAAAGTACGTTTTGCTTCGTCCAACTCAAGTTTTAAACTAGATACTTTTTCTTTTTCTTCTTTATACTCATTGCTTTTATCTATATATTCTTTTTTTAATTGCTCTA
>CAJOPO010000105.1 GCA_905236315.1 uncultured Treponema sp. | reverse complement strand
GGCCGTGAGTTTTGTTTTTGATATATCTTATAGTATGGAAGCACAAGACGCTCCTTTGGGTATGTCTCGCATAGAATTTGCAAAAAACTATGCCTATAATTTACTAAAACATCTTGATAGTACATCTGTATCTGTTGTTTTAACAAAAGGAGAAAGCATTGTGGCTATTCCCCTTACAGAAGATAGGGAGTCTGTAAATGTTTTATTAGAATCCCTTTCTCCATCTTTACTTTCATTTGCAGGGTCTTCTCTTGGTTCTGGAATAAGGACAGCAATAGCATCTTTCCCACCTCAGACTGCACGAGCGTGTTCTATATGGATGTTTACAGATGGAGACGGAACAGATGAAAGTTTAGAGCCTGCTTTAATGGAAGCGGCAAAAAAAGGCATAAGGGTTATTCTTGTGGGAATAGGCTCCGAGAGAGAAACTTCTGTTATAGCAGGAGATGGCATTACAGAAGTAAAAACTGCGCTTAGGAGCAAAAGCCTTTCTGATGCAGTGTTGAGTATAAAAGAAAAATGTTCTGGGATGTTGTTTTTTGAACCCTTATATGTAGATGCTACACAGGTGGGGTCTGCTTATATTTTGTTAGATAGCATACAAAACTCTAAAAGTGATTCAGAAGAATCTGTTGTTTATAATGTGCAGACAGTTCCTCGTTATAAGATTTTTATAATATTAACGCTTATTTTTATATCTTTGTCTTTTATTTTTGGAGAACTCAATATAACAAAAAACTCTAAATCTTTAAGAAACATAAGTTCCCTATCTATTATTGTTTTTACTTTTGCTTTTACATCTTGTTCTGAACATTTTTCTAGCCAAATGAATATATTAAAAGGACGCATATATTGGCAAAGGGAAGAATATCATTATGCGGTGGCAGAATATGCTAGTGCCTTAGAAAGTGGCATAAAAAATAATGATGAAAAGATAAAGCAGTATGCTTTGCTTGGTTTAGCGTCTACCTATCTTATGCAAAATGAAAATGATGTAGCTATGGAGCGTTTTTTGCAAATAATTCCTGATGCTTCTGATGATATTCGTTTTGCAATGTTATATAATTGTGGCATTATTTCTCATCGTCAGGGTAAGTATAACGATGCTATATGCTATTTTAAGGAAGCCCTTAATATAGATAGAGAAAATGTAAATGCAAAAATAAATTTAGAACTATCTTTACAAGAAAGCATATCTAGTAAAGCTAAACAGAAAAATACTGCAACAGAAACAGAAAAAAGTAATGAAGAAAAGGCTCTTGAAGAAGCCATTTATTCTATTTTACGGGAGAATGAACAAAAACAATGGAAAAATCGACAGCAGGAAGCAGAAAGTTCGCCTTTGGACTACTGACGCTATTGCTTTTGGAACTTGCTGGCAATCTTCCCTTAGCTCATGCAGCATTAAGTTGGTCTTATATACAAACATTAAGATTTCATAAAATGGACGGTTATTATTTTACAATGACTGACTGTGCATTTACTTTAGATATAGAGGGCTGTTCGCCAGAAACTGTACTTGTATATTCTAATGATGTTCCTCAGGGGGTGAGTTTTGTTTCTTCAAGAAAAGAAGCGTTTTCAAGAGTGAGTGAGGACGGTAGGTCTGTGTTTGGTACTCACTTGATTATATGGTTCCGTTTTGAAAAAACAGGAAGTTATCAAATACGCCCTCTTGATGTACGTGTTGACGGTCAATATTGGCAAATACCAATCGACTCTGTTTTTGTATATGAAAATCCTACTTCCGTGCGTCCAATTCTTTCTATGAAAGTAGACGCTCCCAATAATATTCAAGCTGCAGTTAATCAAAATCGACCTATAAATATTAACGCAGGGGAGCATTTAACTTTTACATTGTATATTCAATATGCTGTGCAAATTGTAGGTGTTTCTTGGGATATACCAGAGAATTCCGTTTTTACACATGTACACGATTTTGAAATAACACAGGGAAAATCTAGAGGGACAGAGTTTTCGCCACAACTTGTTCCTGTGGCTACATTTGATTGGCAGCCTCTTATTAGTGGTACTTATGACTGGCCACGTATAGATGTTGTAGCCACTTCCTATAATGGTCGTAGGTATAGCGTTGCTCTTCCTTCTTATTCACTACAGGTGCAACCAATGAAGGAGGGGCTTTTGCATGTTGAAAATTCCCAAATTGATGATTCTGTTTTAGGATATGCTTTTTCTCGTTCAAATATTTCTGATATGGATATAAAAGAAAATCAAGCGGAAGTAAGGAACCTTGATGAATTATTGCAGTTATATAAAAAGGAACGTCATTCTTTACCACTTGTAAGTGCTGCCACAAAGAATAGGCAAGAAGCAGAGGCTAAAGAGGGGCTTGTTGTTAATCCAATTTTTCCTAGTGTACCACTTTTTATTTTACTTATTGTATTTGCTATATTTTCTTTAATTCTTACTATAGTTTTTATTTTCCTTAAAAAGAACTATTTTGCTATTTTTTCTGCTATTATTTGTACTGTATTTATAATATCATTATCAATAGAAGGGTTTAGGCTTTCTTTTGACTATGCCTTATTTGCAGGTGGTAGTATTTATCGTATTCCAGAGACCGATAGCCGTACTACAATACAAATTCCTGTGGGAAGCGTGATAAAAATAGAGCGTTTTGCAGGCGATTGGATTTTTATTCATTATAATGAAACATACGGCTGGATTCCAAAAGATGCGGCTGTTATAATAGAATGAATTGTTATATAGCAAGGTAAGTTTTCGTCTATAGGAGTATAAAATGGATTTTGGAGATATTTTAGAGCAGTGGGATAAAGAGCAAAAAAATAAAAATAAACCAAAAAAAGAAAATCAAAAATCTCATAAATTAGCAAATGCCCTTTCAATAGATGAAAAAAATGCTATAAAGCAAGGTTATTCTTATGAGCAAGTAATGCAGCAAGACAATGAACGCCGAGCAAATCCTATGACAGTTTGGTTAAATAGGTACGGAACTGTTGATAAGGATAAGATTGCTGATGAGGCAGAAAAAGAAGCCTTGCTATCTAATAGGGGATACCTAAAGAACTTACGACCTGAAGCGGTTATAGATTTGCATGGGCTTACAAAAGATGAAGCATGGCAAAAACTAAATGGTTTTGTTGGAGAGTGCAAGAGAAAAGGTTTGCGAAAAATCCTTATTGTGCATGGAAAGGGAAATCACAGTCATGGCTCTGACCCAGTTCTAGGACCTATGGTGCGACTTTTTATTGAGCAAGATTCTAGGTTAGGAAGTTCTGGGCACGCAGACAGAAATAACGGCGGTAATGGTGCCACATGGGTTTTATTAAAATGAAGAGTTGAAGTTATAATCAAATGTTATATATTTTTACTTGTAATTAAAATGGATTTTGGTTATTTTTAAAGGTAAGGATTCATGTATGGAAGATTTATATAGTATTTTAGAGGTTTCCAGAGAAGCAAGTGCAGATGAAATTAAAAAAGCATATAGGAATCTTGCATTTAAATATCATCCTGATAGGAATGCAGGGGACAAAAATGCAGAAGAAAAGTTTAAACAGATAAATGAGGCCTATTCTGTATTAGGGGATGAAACAAAACGTCGCCAATATGATATGTACGGCTCTAGTGATAATTCTTGGAGAACACAGAACCAATCTCAAAATTATGGTAATGGTACATACGGCAGATATTCTAATGGAACTTATGGAAGCTATAACAGTAACTATGGCAATTCCTCTGACCCATTTTGGGAATTCTTTAATTCAGATTCTTATGCAAACGAAACGGAACACAATACATATACTTGGACGACTCGTTCTACACAACGAATGACCCGCCAAGATGGCTTGCGTATGTTAGGACGCAATGTTATCCAAACTATCTTGGCTTTTGGAGCATTTCGCTTTATTTTCTTCCTTTTCCCTTTGAATATTATTTGTCTTGTCGCAGGCTTTTCTGGTATAGTAAACAGCTTACGTAGCTTAAAATACATATTCCAGATTGAAAAAAAGTGATAGTGATTAGCGTTCGCGGAAAATAATACGACCTCTGTTTAAATCATAGGGGGATAATTCTACTTTTACATTGTCCCCCGGAACTATGCGTATATAATGTTTGCGCATCTTTCCACTTAAGTGGGCTAGAATTATGTGTTGATTTTTTAATTCCACACGAAACATAGTATTAGGAAGGGCTTCTTTTACAACGCCCTCAACTTCAATAGCTTCATCTTTGTTAGCCACAAATTCCTCCAGAATTTATTTGCTTTTTTTGTTTTTTTTACTTATACTAGTATGTACAAAACTTCTTAAATTGTCAATAAAGAGGATTTTAAATGAGAAAAGAGTTTGTAGAAAGTCAAAAGAAAAAGTTACAAGAACAACGAAATGAAATATTAGCAAGTATAGAAAGCCGTAGTGAACAGGTATCAAGATTAATAGATAACGCAGAGCCTGGTGATGATGCAGATATGGCTTCTGATACTATAGACCGAAATTTATTAAATCAATTAGGCACACAAGACTCACGCAGATTGAATATGATAAAAAGTGCCTTAGACCGTATAGAACAAGGTAAATATGGTATATGCCTTATGTGTGGTAACGAAATCCCTGAAGCAAGATTAGAATCCCTTCCTTATGCTGCTCTCTGTGTTAGCTGTCAATCAAAAGAAGAACGCAGAAACAGGGGCTAATGGCTAAAACAAAAGTTTTAGGTTTTAGAGTCACCTATTAATCAGGCTTTAATCTTCTGACTTTGCAAAGAGCCGTCTT
>CAJOPO010000104.1 GCA_905236315.1 uncultured Treponema sp. | reverse complement strand
TGTAAGTCGCGCTATTATAGCGACTTACAACTCGCAGGAACCTCGAAAAACTTTCTGAAAGGGAGTTTTTCGAGGTTCCCTAAATTATATTATATACCCTATGGCTTTTGCATCCCTCCAGTTACCAGAATGTACCTTGTATCTTTTGGAGCCATTATTTGCGGCGACTTAAAAAGATGTAGTCCCAGATAGTCCCTATCTACTGCAAATTTTAATTCAGTATAGTATTTATTCTTTATTTGCATAAGCTGTTCCACTATATATCTAAAATTCGCTCTTTCCTGTTGCTCTTTTTGCGCTATTGATGTGGGTGGCATAAATTGAGCGACCATAGAAGCGCGAGGTATATAAAGTCCGTCCTGATTAAGCGAATTGTTTCTATAAACAAGCCATGCGTATAAATCTTTCCCTAAAGCACTAGAAATCTCCTTATATACACTATAATCAATAGGAACTGAATGATTTTTGCATAAATCTACAAATTTTGCAGAAAGGGTAATGGTAAACGCTATACTTCTTTTGTCAGAAAATCCATCGTCAAGTTCTAGGTACTGTAAACTGTCTATAAACATTATATTTCCAGTCTGAAACTTCTTTATTCTTAAGTAATTCGTCTTTGATTCTGGCATATCAGCCCACAACTCTTTTTGAGTGCGAACTATGGTTTCTTCTATGCCATCATAAGTGAACGTTGCGGATTTGAACCTATTTAGCTGCTCTTTTATCTCTCCACTGCGCTGTTTGGGTAGTTGCATCTCATCTAATAGTGCCTGAAGGGTATCATACTTTATGGTTATAGTACCATCGGCGTTGGGTTTATTTTTTTCTATTACAGCGTGAGTTGTTAATATAGAAAGCAATAATCTCCCATATTTTCCATAAGGAACCTTGTTTGGACTGGTTAGATGAAGGGTTATATTGTTATATTTTCTATCAAAAACCTCTTTATTTACATCTCTAAGTGGTAGGGCTGCAGAAATAAAAATACTGGGTATGAAACTTCTGTATGAATTTGGCCTTTGAGAACTAACGTTTATTAGGTCAGTTTGTTTAGCAAACTCAATTTTTGACATAATTTTACCTCCTGTACCTTTATTCCTTTACAATACAAAATTGTACCTTATATTTGTGCTTTAGTCAATTATCTTTTTATTTGTTATTTTGCACAAATAAACAAAAGTAGTGTAAAGGTAGAAAGGTATATATTGTTAAACTGTCTACTTTTTTAGACACTTACAATAGTTTTGTTAAACCTTACGATTGTAAGTTGTGTTAAAATTTAGACATTCAGATACTTATTAACAATAAATGTCTAGACATGTCTAAATTATTTTTATTTTAAGAAAATTCAAATTTTTTTTAGGTGATTTCCTCTGTTAAGTGAACGCTTATTAGACTAAAAATGGCTGTTAGGATATTTTTAGTCTAACTAAAGGTAGTTTATTGAATACCCTTGATATTACATTCTTCATAGCTTTACAGAAGTTTCTAAAAAAGGTATGCCTTAACACTGTAAGGCTCTACCTTTTTAACTTCTGCTCAAAGTGGATAGTTCACTTTTAAGAATTGCAATAATGCCTGCTAGTTCACTTCCTTATACTGCTTTACAGGTGTAAAAGTAGTCTTTGCAATAGCGTTTTTTAGTGCCACGCTTGCCCTAAACAACACTCTAGGTTTGCAAATGTCTGAAGCACTAACATCTTCCTTTTTTACCTGTCCTTTCGCAGAAAATCCTAGCTTAAAGCTCCCAAACTCCCCACATTTTACGCATTGACCTTCCATTATGTGATGGGGTATTGCCTGTAAAAGACATTCAATACACGCTTTTACATCAGCAGGGGTTAGAGTTGTAGCCAAAGAGATTTCGTTTGCAAGTTCATTTATTGAACACACTTGGTTCCAAACAGGATGTGGGTAAAATTTTTCTCCTTCTTCAGGCTTTACAGGGTTTTTGTGTTTTAGAATAGAATAATTCATCTTTTTTTTCTCCTATTAAATAAAAGTTTTTTTTAGCAGCACTGCATTTGATGTGATTAATATACATCATAACTACAACCCATAGCGGATAACGTTTTGCACTATTTCGACCTTTTCGTAGCGTTTTAGAAACAAAGATAAAAGGTATAACCTATTTGCAATTTTTATGTATTTGATATAAAATCTTTGCAAGTTTGCCCTCTGTTTAGGCAAGCTTCTTTATATTTTGGGAGTTTTTATGAAAGATATATCTGCTTTGATGGGTTATCGTGAATCAATTAGAGTTATTGATGCCACCCTTAGAGATGGTGGTCTAGTAAATGATTTCTTTTTTTCTGATGATTTTGCCCGTGCATTGTACAAAACTAACATAGATGCTGGAGTGGACTATATGGAAGTCGGCTATAAAGCATCTAAAAAACTATTTGATAAAGATAAGTTTGGCTTATGGAAGTTCTGCGATGATGAGACTATCATCAAAGTTTTGGGAGAAAATGCAGGAAACGAGCTAAAACTTGCTGTAATGGCTGATGTTGGTCGCTGCGATTATAAGGAAGATATTCGCCCTAAAAGCGAAAGCCCCTTAAGCCTTATCCGCGTTGCCTGCTATGTTCATCAAATTGCCGCTGCCATAGATATGATAGAAGACGCAAAAAGCAAGGGCTATGAAGTCACTTGTAATATTATGGCAATCTCTACAGCCCAAGAAGGAGATGTAAAAGTCGCGCTAGAAATGCTAGGAGCATCTCCTGTGGATTGCATTTATATAGTAGATAGTTTTGGTTCTATTTATCCAGAGCAACTTGCTCGCATTGCTTCTTTATATAAAGAAATAGGCGATAAATATGGTAAAAAACTAGGAATCCATGCCCATAATAATCAGCAACTTGCTTTTGCAAACACTATAGAAGCCGTTGGGGACGGAGTGGATTGGTTAGATGCCACTTATAACGGAATGGGGCGCGGAGCGGGAAACTGTTCTATGGAAAATCTTTTAGGTTTCTTGCATAATCCAAAATACAAACTCTACCCAGTTCTAAAGTTCATTCAGAATTATATGCAGGATTTAAAGAAAAACGGCGTTGTCTGGGGCTATGATTTACAATATCTAGTAACGGGGATTCTAAATCAGCACCCACGTTCTGCCATTGCCTTTACTAAAGATGGGCGCAAAGATTATGCAGAGTTCTATAATGAAATGACTGCGCAAGATTAAAAATTAGGTGAAAATAAATGATAGCTTCAATTTTAGCATTGATTATATTTTTGATAATGTTTGGTGTTATTATTTCTGAAAAAATAGAACGCCATATTGTTTCTTTGGTTTGTGGACTTTTAATGCTTGTACTAGTCTTTGGACTATGTATGCACAGTTGGTCGGCTATTTGGCGTACCTTAGCTTTAGGAAGTTTTAAGGAATTGTCATTTTGGTATGCAGGGGGAGAAGGCGAATCTGCTTCTTCTGGCATAAACTGGGCTACAATTATATTCATTGCAGGCATGATGGTAATGGTAGAAGGCATGGGCAAGTCGGGATTTTTCCGTTGGTTATGCCTCTTAATAGCAAAAATTGTTCATTATAAAGCAGTTCCCATATTCATTACTTTTATGATAATGTCATTCGTTCTTGCAATGTTTATAGATAGCATTACCGTTATACTTTTCTTAGCGGCTGTTACTGTAGAGTTAGCGGCTTTGTTAAAGTTTACGCCCGTACCCGTTATTTTAGCTGAAATCTTTTGCGCTAATCTAGGTGGCTCTGCTACTATGTGTGGCGACCCGCCAAATATTATAATTGGTACATCTTTAGGATATACTTTTGCAGATTTTATAACAAACACAGGCCTTATAGCTCTTATTTCCCTAGTATTTATTATTGTGTTCTTTTATTTTTGCTTTAGAAAGCAGTTGGTTCAAAAAGAATCTAATGAAAAGACCATCTATCCAGAGCCTAGCAGTGCCATAACTAATGTAAAAGACTTTGTTATAAGTGCTTTAATCTTTGCTTTGGCTGTTGTTCTTCTTATAACACATGCACAAACAGGGCTAACTGTAGCCACTATAGGTCTTGGTATATGCTTACTTACATTGATTACCGCAGGTAAAAACGCCCTTGAACTATTAAAAAAGGTTGATTATAAGACTGTGTTATTCTTTATAGGTCTTTTTGTAGTTGTTGGCGGTCTTGAAGAAACAGGTATACTTTCTATAATCGCAGGCTTTATTGCAAAGATTAGCGAGGGCAATGTTGCCGTTATGATTGCCATTGTTTTGTGGGTGTCTGCTATTGCTAGTGCTTTTGTGGATAATATTCCTTTTGCGGCTACAATGATACCTGTTATAAAAGCTCTAGCTGCAAGTCAGGGAGTGGATATAGAAATCCTTTCTTGGACTCTTGCTTTAGGAACAGATATTGGCGGTAGTGCAACACCTATAGGAGCGTCTGCTAATGTTGTTGGTATTTCTGTTGCTGCAAGAAATGGTTATATGATAGGTTGGGGAAAGTATTGTAAATATGCCGCTCCTGCTACTGTTATTGTAATGCTCATTTCTATGTTTAGCATTTATATACGTTATTTATAATCATGAAAGGAGAGAATAAATGCAAAAGCAGCTTATAATTTCTGTGGGTCGTCAATTTGGAAGCGCAGGTCATGTTATTGCAAAAGAACTTGCTAAGCGTTTTGACTTGCCATATTATGATAGCAATCTTTTGGAACAAGTGGCTAGAGCAAAAGATTTAGACCACGATGAATTAAAAAAATATGATGAACAGCCCAAAAATAAGTTTTTCCATAGAACCGTTAGAGGCTATTCATCTGCTCCAGAAGAAAATGTTGCTTATATGCAGTTTGAATACCTAAAAACTATGGCAAAAGAAGGCAAATCTTTTGTGATTGTTGGCCGCTGTTCAGAAGACATTTTGCGTGGCACTAAGGGACTTATAACGTTATTTATTGTGAGCAATGAAGAAGATAAAATAAAGCGCGTTATGGAAACTGATGTGGTTTCAAAAGAAAAGGCTTTAGCCCTTATGAAAAAAGAAGACGCTAAAAGACAAAATTATCATGATTCCTTTTGTAAAGGCAAATGGGGAGATTCTTCCAATTATGATTTACTTATTAACAGTAGTTTTTTAGGAATTGAAAAGACAACTGACTTTTTGGAAGAATACATTAAAACGCGAATATCTATAGAGGGAGCCTCTAAAAACTTCAGTTTTTAGAGGCAACTTTGAAAATGCGATGTTGTAAGTCGCGCTATTATAGCGACTTACAACT
>CAJOPO010000103.1 GCA_905236315.1 uncultured Treponema sp. | reverse complement strand
TGCGGAATGCTGCCGCTTTACTATAACTTAATGGAGCAGTGCATCCAAAGCGTTCGTGGGAAAGTTGATTTCATATGTGTATATTTGCATTACGGATTAGAGAATACGACTGTTATTCATCCTGTAGAGACAAAGGTTGCACATTGGTTGATTGATCACGGCACAGACATTGTGCTAGGCGGGCATTCCCATGTACCCAAAGGTGTGGAGATATACAGGGGAAAGCCTATCTTGTACTCACAGGGAAACTTGATTTTTGATTATATAATTCCTTGCTGGGCAAATAATACAATCAGTCAATTGGAAATCGAAGGTAAGAAATGCAAGGCACTGCGAGTATACGAAATTGATTCTCATGAGCAAAATATAGTCTGCCCTGTTTTGGTCAGTGATATAAAAAAGACAGAGCGTTTAGACGACATTTTGAAGGCATCCAAGAGAATGGGATGCCAGTTTGTAAAAAAGAAAAACTATTTGGAGTATACTTTTTAGATGAGTAAAATAGCGAAAGAATCTGCAATTTTTTTTGCGGGAACTCTTATTCCTGCGGCTATTGGTTTTATTTCTGTACCGATATTTACAAGGTATTTTACACCGGCAGAATATGGCATAAATGCACTTATTGATACAAGTTTTGTCTATATAAATACCATACTGTTTGGAATAATAAGCTCGATTGTTTGGCGCTACTATAATGAATATAAGGCAAAGGATAAAATAGATGTTTTCTTTGGAATTGTTACATTTTTAGTCAGGTTTTCAATAGTTCTGACAGTTATGGGAACAGGGAGCATAGTCCTTTTTTCAAAATTTGATTCATACACAAAATGGCTTATAGCATTAAAGGCTTCGGGAATTATTTTGACTGCTTATGTTTCTGTTTATGGCATCATACTTCGGCTTGATGGCAAGGCAAAGGCTTTTAACGTAATACAGATATTTAATGCCGTTGCGAATTTTGTATTTATCTACTTGCTTACAAAATTGTTCGGGATAAGAAATATCGCTATGTATATTTCTGCAATAATAACTGCTGTTTTTGTAGAGATATTTTTGTTGTGGTATTTCAGAAAACAGAAAAAAACATATTTACCTCTAAAAGAAATGCTTGCAACTCTTATGCCTGTGCTATCCTTTGCTGTGATTGCATTGCTTTCTAATTTCGTACAGAATATTCTTGATTCAAGTGACCGCTATATGATTTCTGCCATGCAGGATGTAAACGCTACGGGACTTTATGACAAGCTTTATGGTGTGAGTAACCGCATAATGGCAATATTCAGCACGGTGTTCATGAATCTGTTTACGCCCTATGTATATAAAAGCCTTTCTGAAAAAACGTCAGGCGTTTTCTTTAAAGAACTTATGCCTGTATATGTCGGTATTTTTTTGCCACTTGTGATGTATTATTCTGTGTTTTCAGGCATCATCTGTAGCATTCTGCTTGCAAAGGAATACTCCAGCTGGCATTTTATTTTGCCTTGCATTTCTTTGGGGTACTTTTTTGTATGCCTTGCTAACTTCCCAGAGATGGTTATAAGGTTTGAAAAGCCTAAGTTTGTTCCAATCGGCTATGGTGGTGCCCTTGTTTTAAATATCATATTGAATGCAATCTTGATTCCACGGTTTAATATAATGGGAGCGGCAATAGGAACTGCTGCCTCATATTTTTTTGTGTTAGTTTATTTTAGTCTTATTGCAAAGACAAAATCAATTTCATATTTTTTTACAAGCAAGAAGAAAGTGAATTTGCTCTTTCTTATTCCAGTAACAGAATGCATTGTTTATCAGTTTATAATAAAACAAAAATTCTCTATTAAGCCACCCTTTTGCGTAGTGTTAGCAGTTCTTATGGCTGCTTCATATTTCTTGCCATATCTGTATTATTACTTTGTGCGTAACAAGAGATTCACTCAGTTATTTGAAGAAAAAAATAGGTGAAAAATGAATATTATTTTTATATCGAATTTGTATCCTGGTAAGCCGAATCACAGCATAAAAGAAATTTCTTATGCACTGCATGACTTTGCAAAAATCTGGCAAAAAAATGGAAATAATGTCGTTGTACTTAGGCCCATATTTCCCAATTACAGAAATATATTCAAAAGAAAGCCCTTGTTTGAGGAAATGCCCAAGGAGCATATTCTTGACGGTGTGAGAATTTATAACCTCCGATGCTATAAGATTCCAAAGATTAAGGGGGGATTGTTTTTTAAGCATAAATTTGAATTCAAGCCCCATGTTGTGGCAGGGCACATGAGCGGCAGTTTTGTTCTTACAAGAAAAATTGCAAGACATTTTAATGTTCCTTATGTCCTTGGTATTCACAATTCAGATATTGCATTTGCAAATTTATATTGTAAGGAATTGAATGGAGCTGCGAAAATAGCCTGCCGCTCATATTCTATAAAGAAGCATTTTTTGGAGCGGTTTCCTCAATATGACCCTAAGGTATTCGTCGCGAACTCAGGAATAGAAAGTGATGTTATCGAAACCAGTGATTTCTTCATACAGAAAGCAGATTTTATAAAAGAATCTGATGAAATTATTTTTGTAACCGCCGCATTGCTCCAGAAACTGAAGAACATTGACGTGACAATAAAGGCACTGGCAAAATATAAGGACAGAAGCTGGAAGTATTATATAATAGGTGACGGTGAAGAAAGGGAATATCTTAAATCCCTTATAAAAGAGAATGGGCTTGAGAATAGAGTGGTTATGAAAGGTTTGCAGTTCCGTGATTATATTCTAGATTTTCTAAAGCAGACACACTATTTTATTATGATTTCTGCTCCAGAAACATTCGGGCTTGCATATTTGGAAGCCATGGCAAAGGCAAATGTAATAGTAGGCTGCAAGAACTGGGGAATTGCGGGCGTTGTAAGGGATGGGGAGAACGGTTTTCTTCTTGAAGAAAGAAATCAAGCTGAGCTGGAGAGCCTTCTTGGAAAAGTTTTTAGCAAACAAATAGACGTAAATAAGATTTTGAAAAATG
>CAJOPO010000102.1 GCA_905236315.1 uncultured Treponema sp. | reverse complement strand
TAAAAAAAACAGCTTCCAGTCGCCTCTGCGGATTGAATCTGTCGATTACAAAATCGAGGGCTAGCCCTCTACACGCCACATTCGCACACCTTGCTACGAATGTGTGTGCTTTGTAATTATTTACGTTTGCCGCTTACTCAGGCAGCACGAACAGAGTGTTTTTGTAATCCTAAGGCTCCTTTTCGCTATTTTTTTTAGGGCTGCACTGTAAAACTCTCTTTCCGTTCTGCTGTTATAAAAAGGTATAGCCTTAGTGGTGTAAAGGTTATACCTTTTGCCTGTAAAGGTACTACCTTTGGCCTGCGAAGGCTATACCTTTTGACCATAAAGGTAGTACCTTTTAACAACGAAGGTTATACCTTTTTTTATAATTGACTATCTTCATAAGTGCTGGTATTATAAATATATGAACATAATTTTCGGCTTGCAGGCGGCTGAAGGTATAGGCATAGGGAAAGCCTTTGTTTTACCAGAAGAAAAAGAGCGCATAATTCCTCAGAATACAATAGCACCAGAAGATGTAGATTTTGAAAAAGAGCGTTTTTATAGTGCAACGCTAACCGTTCATAGTCAAATTGAAAGTCAACTAAAAAACTTAGAAGCCAATGACCTAAAGCGTGTTATCTTTGAAACATATCTTCTTATGCTTACTGACCCAGTATTTATAAAAGATGTGAATGACTACATAGAAGAAAATCATGTTAATGCAGAATACGCCTTAAAAGTAAAAACTGAAAGTTATGCAGAAAAATTAAGAAATAGTGGAAATGATTATTTAGCAGAGCGTTCCCATGATATAGAAGATGTATTTGACCGTGTTCAAAATGTCTTGCTCAATTATCACACCTTTGACATAGAAGCAGTTCCTGATGATTGCGTGATTGTAGCGCGCACAATGAAAACTAGCGATGCCATTATTATGGGAAAGAGAAGAATTGCAGGCTTAGCCCTTACAGAAGGAGGCTCTTCTAGCCATGTTGCAATTCTTGCAAAAAGCTACGGTATTCCAGCAGTAGTAGGTCTTGAAAATATAACAACAGCCATTCAAGACGGAGTTGATGTTATTGTAGATGGAGAGCAAGGTGAGGTTATAGAAAGTCCTGACCCAGCAACCATAAGCGAATACAAAACAAAGATAAAGACAGCAGAAAAACAACGCCAACGTTTAAAAGCGTTCTTAGGAAAGGCTACAGTAACAGAAGATGGCACAGAGTTTAAACTGTTTGCAAATATAGGTTCTCCAGAAGAAGCTCAACTTGCTTTAGATGAAGGGGCTGATGGCATAGGATTATTCCGCACGGAATTCTTATATATGAATGCTCTACATCAACTAAATGATGAAGGTGGCTCTCTATCAGGCCCTTGGAGTGAAGAGTTTCAGTTTGAAGCCTACAAGCAAGTGTTACAAATAATGGGAGATAAGCCTGTTACTATACGTACACTAGATGCAGGTGGTGATAAATTATTAGATTCAAAAGAGTTGCCTAATTTTAACGAAAAAAATCCCCTTATGGGCTTAAGGGCGATTAGGCTTTCGCTATTTTCTCCTAAAATATTCCGTACCCAACTAAGAGCCTTATATAGAGCAAGCATTTATGGCAATTTAAGAATTATGCTTCCGTTAATTACAGATGTTTCTCAGGTAGATACTGTGCGAGGCATTGCAAAAGGTGTTCAACTAGCATTGCGTTCAGACGGAATAAAATTTAATCCAGATGTTCCCATAGGCATTATGGTAGAAAACGCTGCTGCGGCAATATGTTCAGACTGCCTTGCCCCTCATTCAGATTTTTTCTCTTTAGGTACAAATGATTTAACCCAGTATACTATTGGCATAGATAGGGAAAATCCTGCTGTAGCCCCTAATTATAATGAGTTTCATCTTGCAGTTTTGCGAATGATAGACCAAACAATTAAAAACGCAAAGAAAGCAAATATTCCTATTTCTGCCTGCGGAGAAATGGCGGGACGCAAAGAAAGTGCTATAATACTAGCGGGAATGGGACTTAGACATTTGAGTATGTCGCCTAAGCAGATTCCTGTTATAAAAGAAATGCTTTCTCAGTTTACCATTCAAGAGCTAGAAAACATCTCTAGCAATTCGCTTTTTTAAGGTAATCTAATGGCTAAAAAGAAAAAGAAGCCTGACTTTTCTAAACCCAAACCACTTCCGTCTAGTCAGGATAAAAATGAAGAAGACTCTAAAGAAACTGCTATTTATGAAACAATAGAGAGTGAGAGAAAAAAGAATACTCAAAAGTTTTATCCAGACAAGATATATTTTAATCTGCCCTTAATTGTTATTGCAGGTCGCCCTAATGTAGGAAAGTCTACATTATTTAATGCCCTAACTCATACTAAGCGTGCTATTACAGACCCAACGCCAGGAGTTACAAGAGACCCTGTAGAAGGAACTTGCTTTATTGCAGGTAAACCCGTTCACCTTATGGATACAGGGGGCTACAAACTTACCAGAGATAAAAGCAGCCGCGAAAGTGAAATGGACGACCTTGTTGTAGAGAAAACAGTAAATATGTTTGCAAAGGCAGATAGAATTTTACTTTTGCTAGACGCTAAAGAACTTACAGCAGAAGACCACGAACTTATAAACGAGCTTAGAGCCTATCAAGATAAATTAATTGTTGCGGTAAATAAAACAGAGTCTTTACACAATGCTTCTGAAGCCTATAATTATTTGCAACTGGGCTTTAAAGAGATTTTACCTATTTCTGCCTTGCGCGGAAATAATATAGATTTATTGCAAGAACTTCTTATAAAGGATTTAGATTTTAGCCTTGTTACAGAGGGAAAGGAGCAAGATGCCCCTATAAGAATTGCAATATTAGGAAAGCCAAACACAGGAAAGTCTACCTTAAGCAATGCTCTAACGCATACAGAGGCTAGCATTGTGAGTGATTATGCTGGAACTACACGCGATGTTGTAGAGGGTTCTTTCTATTATAATGGGCGCAATATACAAATACTAGACACGGCAGGAATAAGGCGAAAAAAGAATGTAACAGAAAATGTGGAGTATTATTCTGTAAACAGAGCTATAAAAACCCTTGATGAATGTGATGTTGTATTCCTAATGATTGATGTGCAAGAGGGGCTTACGGAACAAGACAAAAAAATAACTTCTTTAGCATACGAAAGGGGAAGAGGCATTATTTTTGTTTTAAACAAATGGGACTTAATGGAAGATAAAAGTTCTAAGGCTGTAAAAGCCCTTACAGATAGAATACAAACAATGTTTGGACAAATGCGTTTTGCTCCCATAATTACTATTAGTGCAAAAAATGCAGATGGCATAAAGCATTTAATGGATACGGCTTTAATTCTTTATTCTCAGCTAACGCGCAAGATAGAAACCGCTGCGATTAATATGGCTTTACAAGATTGGCTTGCAAAATATCCGCCTCCTGCTACAAAGGCAATTCACTTTAAGGTGCGCTATATAACGCAAACTAGTGTAAATCCTGTAAACTTTCTTATATTTGCAACAAGACCAGATAATGTGCCAGATACATACGTTACATATCTAAAAAACAGGATTAGAGAAGATTTGGGATTTGACCAGATTCCTGTGCAAATAGAAATGAAGGCAAGCCGCCAAAAGTGGCAAGACCGCGTTAGTGAATAGTTCTATGGCTTATTATTCTATTGGAGAAGTTGTTCATTTAACAGGGGTGCGTGCCCATGTTTTGCGCTATTGGGAAACTGTAATTCCTGGCTTTTTGCCACAAAAAGACGCTAATGGCAAGAGATATTATAGTCAGAGGGAAGTCGATAT
>CAJOPO010000101.1 GCA_905236315.1 uncultured Treponema sp. | reverse complement strand
CCTTCTGAATTGCATGAATCTTTTCAATACACTTGTCAACAGCTGCTGCCATTGCCTTGTGTGCTTCCATGTGTGGAGTGTCTGGAGTTGCTTCTACAAAAATTGGATCCCAACCACAACCATGGAAGAAGCTCTGAACTTCATCTTTAGAAATACGAGCAAATACTGTTGGGTTAGAAATCTTGTATCCGTTTAAGTGAAGGATTGGAAGAACTGCACCGTCTGTCTTAGCATTTAAAAATTTATTTGAGTGCCATGCTGTTGCAAGAGGACCGGTTTCTGCTTCACCGTCGCCAACTACAACAGTTGTAATTAAATCAGGATTATCAAATACAGAACCAAATGCGTGTGCAATAGAATAACCTAATTCACCACCTTCATTAATTGAACCTGGTGTTTCTGGAGCAACGTGACTTGAAATTCCACCAGGGAAAGAAAACTGCTTACAAAGGCGGCTCATGCCTTCTTCGTCCTGACTTACATTCGGATAAATTTCTGAGTAGTAACCTTCAAGGTAAGAGTTTGCTACAAAGAAGTTTCCTCCATGACCTGGACCAGAAATAAGCAACATATCAAGATTGTACTTTGTAATTGCACGATTCATGTGAACATAAACAAAGTTCTGTCCTGGAACTGTTCCCCAGTGACCTACAATCTTGCTCTTAACCTGATCGCGTGTAAGAGGCTTACGTAAAAGAGGATTCTCTTTCATGTAAAGCTGTGCTGCTGCAAGATAGTTGGTAGCACGCCAGTAAGCGTCCAGCTTCTCAAAGTATGCGTCTGTGTTTTCTACGCATTCGTTGGTGTTAGCCATATATATACTCCTTCAAAAGTATTTACGGTTTTAAAGCTGATAGTGATACTATCAATAAAATTGATATATACCAAATTAAATCGATATACACCTAATCCACGCGCACAATCTAACACAAACGCACAATATATACAAGAATTTATTTATATTTTTTATTATGTATCAATTTTTATTGATTTTGATACAAGCTTGATTATTGTAACCCATAATAAATATTTGAAAGAACAGTTCTTAACTCTTCATCATGAGTTACAACTATTAGAGTTTCAAGTAAATCTTCTCCTGTACACCAATAATCAGGGAAAAAACCTTTACCCTCTCCATGCCAAGAAGAAATGCGGTCTAAAGTTGGAGAAAATGATCTTGAGGGAAGTACAACACAAATATGTGAATAAGGTAAAAGATACGACCACACACTTCCATTTTCTATTCTTCCAGCAGAATTTTCGCCAACTAGTTTTACACGGGATGGCTCGTCAATAACTGAAACAAGATATCCATAAAATAGTTCTGCAGCAGAAGATGTATTTCTATCAAAAATAACATATATTTTATTCTGATATTTATTTTTTATAGGAAATCCTTCATTATAATTTTTACTAAAAAAATAATTTTTATATAATTCACAACGAGGATTTTTAGTAAAATCATCAAGATTTTTTTTATCTCCTTTTACATATTTTTTTGAAAAATTTCCAAGAGATTTATCCCAATTATAAGTTGCTAAAGCAATAGATGGACTAATTAAGTAATTCATGTAATATATATCTTTTTCAACATTATTTCCTTTGTTGCTATAGTCTATTCCTAATAATAAATTTACTAAATCCATAGAAATACCTTGTATACCACCTAAATTCCCTCTAAGGTCTACAATAATATTTTCTTTATCATAATTATTTTGCACTGATTTTTTTAGACGCTCCAACATTATCTCAGAAGCTTTACGTTTTCCATCTCCTTCTGCAGGAAGCATAAAAGAACTTAATGAATAATATACAGTCTTACTAGTTTGTTTAGAATTAAATCTAAGTGAAGTTGCAGGTGCAATTGCTGTGTCTAATTTATATCCATCAAATTTAGGCTGTTCATTTGAAAAAATACCAATGCGATAAACATCATTTCCTTTAGAAGGATAACAAAATAGGTTATCTTCACTTTCTTTGTATTCCTCTTTAATTTTATTATCTTTTATATAAAAATACTTATCGCCAACTTTTTTCACGTATAAATCTGAATAATAAACATTTTCAAAATTACATGCTACTTTTTCTGTCATAAAAAAATTTATAAAAAAATGAGCATCCTGAACAAATTTTTTTATATTTTCATATAAGGAACTCTGAAGTTTTTTTGAATCTACACTTACACTTTTTTCAAATTCTGCTTTTACGTTATTTTCAAAAACAT
>CAJOPO010000100.1 GCA_905236315.1 uncultured Treponema sp. | reverse complement strand
TTGTAAGTCGCGCTATTATAGCGACTTACAACTCGCAGGAACCTCGAAAAACTTTCTGAAAGGGAGTTTTTCGAGGTTCCCTAGAATATTCCTTGTATTTTTCCTCAAGTAAGCTAAAATCATTGCATCTTTTTGACTCTACCGAAAGTGGTGCTTTATATGATGCATCGGATTATCTTGAAATATCTACATAAACACACTAAGAATTAGGAAATAGTAAGACTTCGGTGGTGCAGTGCGGGCATTTACGTAGCAACATATATACAAGGGGGAAGCGACTGACGTGTACACGTCACACACACCGACGTGTACATGTCGCATATACCGATGTGTAAACGTCAGTATATGCTGCTATATGTAACACTACTCGCTTTCTTTTATACTAGACTTTGCTCAAATACTCTATTATAATTGCTATATAGAAAAAAAATGATTAATAGAGCAAATGTTAATCAATTTCTTAAGCATTTTTAACAACGAGGTTTATATATGCCAATAAAGCTAATAGGAACAATTATTCTGATGGTTATAGTAGCATTATTTACAGGCTTTAATTTAGATAATAGATGTAATATATGGTTATTTCACACCTTTGAACAGGTTCCTGTTTACATTACAATACTAGGTTCCTTTGTAGCAGGAGTTATTGTAACCTTGCCATTTACTTTTAAAAAATGTCCTAAAGAGAAAAAAGTAAAAGATAAAAAAAATACGCAAGAAACCAAGACGGATTTAGCTCCCATACAGACTGAAAATCAAGAAACAGGAGCATAAAAGCGTTTTATGTTAAGCCGATATATGCTAAAAAAGAATTATTTAATATTTTTGGCACTTATTTTTATAAAAATTAATGTTCTTTCTGCACAAGGAGCAACTGCCTCTGTTATAAAAAGTGCGGCTCTTGCGCAAGAAACAGTATACGACAGCATAGACTACATAAAAAGTCATCTTTCGCAAGCAGAAGCAGCTTCAGATAAGCGTTCTCTTCTGTATTTTTTGGGTATGCTTCAAGAACAGCTAGGCTTATATTCTGATGCAAGTCTTTCTTATGCACAAGCTGCAGGGATTGCAGCACAAGACGCTACTGGAATGCCAAAAGTTACCTCAGAACAATTAGTGTTAAATGCAGTGAGAACTAGTCTTAATTCTGGGGATTACGAAACCGCAGAACGTTATTTAAATAGTGCTGTTAAAAACTCTAAAAATGAAAATGTCCTTGCATATGTAAAATTATATAGCGTCTGGACAGAATTATGCCGTGCACGTACACTAAACGAAACCGATACATCCATTGAATTATTAAAATCCTATGCTGATTTATCTAATATGAAGATTGTACGTCCTGCAATACTTTTAACGCTGTGGTATATTACAGAAGAAAAACGATATGGAGAAGTTCTTCTTTCTGAATATCCTTCTAGCCCTGAAGCAGGAATTGTTCGTGGCACTGTGCAAATTGCAAGTGTTCCTTTTTGGTATTTTGTTCCACGCCAGTCCCAGCCTTCTCCCTTAAGAAAAGAGGATGCCCTTATCTCTTCATTTAATACAAATAATTCACAAAGCAATGCCTCTAGTTCAAAATCAAAGGAAAGTACATCAACTGCATCACGTACTCAAAAAACTACTGTACCTATAAAAAGAGACCCCTCCTCTAGTCCTAAACAGCAGTTAGGCTTATTCCGAGTGGAAGAAAATGCAGAAAAACTTGCAAAAAAAGTGAGGGACAAAGGTTTTGATGCATATTTTTATGAGGAAAGCCGAAAATCTGGAGACATATATTATATTGTAGCGGTAGATGATGACACAAGCGGAACAGTGGGAGAAAAATTAAAAAGTGCAGGCTTTGATTGCTACCCTGTTTCTATTACAAAATAGGTAGTGATAAAACGAACCGCTAGATATACAAAGATGTACACCTTTAGCAGTTCGTTTCTGATTTTTTATCGAAATAGTTAAAGGAACTTCGAAAAACTCGCCTTCGGCGATTTTCCAAAGTTCCCGACGAGTTTTAATTTCTGATAATAGCAGAAATTAAAACATCGCA
>CAJOPO010000099.1 GCA_905236315.1 uncultured Treponema sp. | reverse complement strand
TTATTTATATCAAGCATATCGTGGTATGTTGAAGAAATACCCACTACTAATGTTTTTTCCCTTGACTTTGCAACTATAGTAAAGGGTTCTACAAACTCTGCAATTTCTGTTTGTAAATATTTATAATAAAAAGCCCCTAAGTACATCAAAGAATTGCAAAATTGATAACCCATAAAGTTGCTATCTTCAAAGTTTTTAGACATTTCTTTTGTATAGAACTTTAGCTTGGGTATATCGCCATCTTCAAAAATAGTATCTATAAGATTTCGTAATCTTTGTAACTTTTGCTCTTTTACTAAATCTTGTATTGTGCCCCTAAACTGTTGGTACACATATTCTATATATGGCGTAACAATATCTTTACCCTGTGTAGATACTTTTACTTCGTATTCTAGGTTTTGAGAAACAATTATTGCGAAAGGCTTTATTATATCTTTTTTTGCCATTTCTTGAATCTTTTTTAGAATTAAAGAAAATGGATTGAAGTCTATTTTATTAGCGTCTGGTAAGCTATGCAAAAAGCTAAATACTTCTGGCCAGTTTGCTATATTAAGCATTATTGAACTTGCATTTAGAAAATCTAAAATAAAGTCTGCTAGATATTTTCTAGATACAGGGGAAAACTTTGCTTTCATTGTAAATTCATTTTCTTTTATACTTGAATTGAATTTTTTTATAGCAGCGTAATAATCCAATGTGCAGAATTGCTTTAATATTAATACAGAGTGATTTAGTTCATTTACTTGCGATATTCTTTGAGAAGTATATGCTTTTCTGAATGTATCAAATTCATTTTTTCCATTATCTGCAATAGTTTTTAGTGGTATTTTATTTGACATTTCTCTTAATTTTTCAGGCATAAGAGTTTCTACTGTAGTACGTTGATTGTCATCGAGTGTAAAGTTTAAAACCTGATTTTGATAATATTCATTAGCATTATTTTGTAAGAAAAGCTCTCGTATAGGGGCTACAGCTGAATAAACGTCCCACAAAAAATCGCCAAAGGCTGGTAAAAGTTTGTCTTTACCTATGTTGTAGAATTTATAGCCAGATTTAGAAATATCTTTATTTAATGCTTTTAGTTCGGATATATTTGTTTTATTATTATATCCAAACAAAATGTCCATTATCTTATCCCAAAAGGATTCATTTGTATTTTCTTTTTTGTTACTCATAATTTTATTATGTAGTAATTATCTATTTTAGTCAAATAAATTATAAGATAGAAGATAGGAATTAGACATTAGTAATTAGACGATAGAACTTAGTGTTCAGTTGTAAGTTATCAGTCTGAACACTAACCACTGAACACTAATTACTATATAGGAGATAAAGCATGGAAAAACTGATTGTCTTAATGACAAAAAGTGAGATACAAGCGACGTTTTTAGAAAACGGAGAGCCAATGCCTGTGAGTTTTGCGGGAAGTGTAAAGATGTCCTATGAAAGCGAAAAGGACTTTACGCGATTTTCTAGTGAGGTATTAGACACATTCAACCTTGAAAGTTTTGAAGGGGCTGATATGTCGGCAATACTAATCAACTGCGGCGCAGAAAGTGAAAAGGCTAACGCACTAAACACAATTCTTTCAGCGTTAAAGAAGAACAGCATGATTTGTGTAGAATACGTGCTACCATACATTATGCTGTGCAATGGCAAGATAAAAAAGGGAGAGAAGAAACAAGTTTCTATTCTTGAAACCTGCTACAGTCTTGAAGAGAATGTAAAAAATCTTCTTGAATGTAAGGCAACCGATGAAAATGTAGAAAACGCTGATGTTTTAAGTGCAACAGACTTCTTCCATCTTTTTGCTACCGATATAAGCAAGTTTGGCATAGATGAAAACGCCTTAAAGCAAAAAGACGAAGAGATAGCGCGCCTTGAAAAAGCTGTAAAGGAATATGAAAAGAAGATAGCCTCTATCACGTCTAAAGCAGAAAGCGAAAAAGCGGACTTAAAAGCACAACTTGATGAATGTAATAAAAAGCTTGAAAAATACCTAGCAAAAGAACGAGAGGAAGAAGCAAAGAAGGCCAAAAGAGAGTCTCTTACTACAGAAATGGTCGCGGTAGAAGGGGGCACCTTTAGACGCGGAAAGTATGGCATTACAGTAAGTCGCTTTGAGATTGGAAAGTTCCCAGTTACGCAAGAGTTGTATACAAAGGTAACAGGCGAATATCCTTCAAGATTTAATGGGAATAATAGACCTGTAGAAAGTGTAAGTTGGTATGACGCTGTAAAGTTCTGCAATGAACTAAGTAAGAGAGATGGCTTAACCCCATGCTATAGCGGCAGTGGAAACAAAAGCAAGGGTTACACTTATGCAGGAAGCAATGAGCTTGACGATGTGGCATGGTATTATAGGGAGCCTCTAAAAACTTCAGTTTTTAGAGGCAACTTTGAAAATGCGATGTTGTAAGTCGCGCTATTATAGCGACTTGCAAC
>CAJOPO010000098.1 GCA_905236315.1 uncultured Treponema sp. | reverse complement strand
TCGCTATTACATAATCGCCGCCAATACATATCTTTGTTTGCAGTTTGCGCAATAGGAACTGCAATAATGCTTGCCGCCGTAACACTTACGGACGGAATGTTATTTGCAATGAGGCAAAAGGCAAGACAATTTTATGGCGGGGATATACAATTTTTAGGTGGAAACCATTCAAGCAAGATTGTTAATCCAGATGAAAAAATACAGGTACTGCAAGAGCTTACTCCCAAAAATACAGAAATATATACCCGCTATGTAACTGAAGCCGATTCTGATACAATCTTTTACGAAGGACTTTACGCTCGTTTTAAGTCTTATCGTGGTATAGACTTTGAAAAAGAGCAAACTTTGCTAAAGACATTTACGTTTATCGATGGGGATGCTTCTCCTTCTGTTAATCACGATACAATGCTCATTTCTGAACCCTTAGCAAAGAAACTTGGCGTTAGGGCAGGGGATAGCGTTACATTACTCACAGAATCAAGTGAAGGCTACACAAACACTACACAATTCGTTGTACAAGGAATATTTCAAGATTCTAGCCTTTTTGGTATGTATACAGTCTACATAGATTTTACAGCCCTAAAGCTACTTTTTGATAAGGGAGAAGATTTTGTAAACCGCATAAGTCTTTATTACCCCACAAAGACTCCCTCTATGGCAGATATACTATCTCTACAAGAACAGTTAGAAAAAAGATTTCCCATGTACCCCATTGCATATAACAAAGATGACTTTTATGACGCTAAATACAAAGATGACGTTGGTGAACTAAATGCCCTTATAACGCTAGACGCTAATATGCAAGACTTTAGGCCTTTAATAGACGCAATGCGTGTAGGAGTTTTTCTTATTGTTATTGTACTTGCTGCTATAATAGCAATAGGCATAGGCAGTGCATATAAGGTTATTGTAATAAAGCGTACTTCAGAGATAGGCATTTACAGAGCCTTAGGAATGAAGCCAGAGGGAGTGCGATTTCTTTTTCTTACAGAAACATTTTATTTGCTACTTGCAGGCTTTATAGCAGGCATAATACTATGTTTTTTAATAACGCTATCTGTTTCTGCATTAAATCTTTCTTTTATACCAGCTTTTGATATTTTCCTTATAAATGGTCATTTACACGCTGTTATAAATACATTAAAATTACTAGGATTCCTTGCTTTTATAATTGTAACCACCCTTTTATCAGTGTTGTTTACAATACGAAACGTTGTTCATATAAGCCCCGTAGGTGCTTTAGCAGCAACGGCATAGTTTTGCAAGGAGTTTTAATATGAAATATACAAGGACTTTATTTACACTAATATTCTCTATAGCAGTTTTATTTTTAACTCAGCAAGTATACGCACAAGCCCTTTCTGTTGCAAAGGCACAAGAATTATTAAATAAAACAGATAACAATACCGCTTTTTATGGAACAGACTTTTCTGCTCGCTACTACCTTGTGCAAGAAAAGCCAGGTCAGGGTAAATCTACTACAGATGCAGTAATGTACAGAAGAGATAGTGCCTCCTCATATACAATCATTATTACAGGTCCCGATAAAGACAAGGGCAAAGGCTATGTACAATATGATAACAGTATATGGTTTTTTGACCCAGCAGATAGGCAATTTGTATATACAAACTCTCATGATAAGTTTCAAGGGTCTAATGCAAACAATTCAGATTTTACCCCACAGCATTATACAAGGGATTATAAAATAGTTTCTGCAGAAAGAGTAAAGCTAGGTTCTCTTAATTGTGTTCAGTTTACCCTCTCTGCTACTGCAAAAGATATAGATTATCCTACAGTAAAACTTTGGGTTACAGAAGATGACGCTCTCATACGCAAAAAGGAAGACTACAGTTTATCTGGTCAACTTTTACGTACTACAGCAATACCTTCTTACAAGAAGTATAGTTCATATTCTGTACCCGACAAAATGCTTATTGTGGATAATTTACGTGGGCAAAAGATAAACGGTAAAATGCAATACGAAAAAACACAGATTACAATATCTGAAGTATCTTTCGCAAAGCAGCCAGATACCGTCTATACAAAGAAATATATAGAGATGAAGAGTACAAAATAAATGAAAAAACTTGTAGCTGTTATTTTTAGTGCATTGGCAGTTGCTTTTTTGCAGTTGCCAAGCCTATCTTGCCAAACAGAAACTGATGAAGTCGATGATACAGATTTTTTTAGTGATGAAATGGACGATTTAGATAGTATGTTTGCAGATGCAGAGGATACAGAAGGTGTAGAAAGTGCTGTTGCTCCTCAAATAAATAACACATCAAGTTCTAACAATAGCATAAATCTACTTGAATTTTATGGAAACGTGAATGCTTCTTTAGGTATTCTTGATGAACTATGGCCTACGCCCACCCTTTTACCCTACGCAGCCTTCAATAGCACAGTGGGTTTTACAGCCACCCCTTCTGATATATTCACAATACGCGGTTCTGTGTATGCAAGTTTTCCTAGCATGGATTGGGAACTTGCTACTTTGTACTTTGACTATATCTTCCTTAATCGCCTATATATAACAGCAGGTAGAACGACTATAAGCTGGGGTAACTCTCGCATATTTGATACAAACATATTAGATGATTCTAGTGATTCTGTAGCTACAGGTCTTGAAGTTTTAGATATAGATGATTACGAAGTAAAACAAGTGTTTGAAGCAGTAGCAACCGTTCCTATAGGGCATGGTGAATTACAAGGCATTGTAATATACAATTCCACAAGTTCCATAAGTTATGGAAACATTGCCTATGCAGTAGCCATAGAGTATCCGATATTTGGCTTTGCCACAAAGATATTTGGAAGAACATGGGGATATTCTGACCCATACAAAATGGACCCAGCTATAGGCTTTGAACTTACAAGAGATATATTAGGCTTCCATACTACTATGTGGGGAAAAATGAATATTCCTTTAAGCACAACAATAAGCCCTACTTATGCTAAAGGCGTGGCGGGCATAAGTAGATTATGGCCAGAGCAAAAAATTGGCTTTGTTGCAGAATATCAGTGTATATATGATAAGGTGTCCTATACTACAGGCAAATTTAGTAATTATGTAGCACTACAGGCTACATGGCGACATATGCTAGATAGCAAGCTTTCTCCAATGATACAGTGGTTCTTTAATATTACAGATTTATGTGGAGAAATTATTCCCAGTGTAACAATATCTGGTATTCCCTATGGTACGCTTACTGTGATGATGCCTATCTTTTATGGAACGCAAAGTTCTAGCTATAATGGAATGACGGTAAACTCAACTGCGCAAGACCCAGTTATATTAATAGGACTTCTTATTTCTCTTAATCTTCCATTCTAAGCTCTACGCTCTAAGTTCTAAACTCTATAGTTTATTTTTCCAGACAAAAATAGTAAATATAATGTGTATAATCTTCTTCTTCACAATAATGAGTTAGTACCATCCAGCCGTCAATGGCATCTTCTAACATAGTTCTAAACACCAGAACTAAATAACCATCATTTTCATCAATGAACTCTTCATCTTCAAGGTAGGATTCCACATAGTCTACTAGCTCATAATCTTCATCATCAGCATTATCTTCTGTTATAGAAGCGAACTTTGTTACCTTAAAAGGATTTTCGTCTCCTTGCTCTAATCCCATAGAGAATAATGAAAGAATTTGCTCTCCAGACAGAATTTGCATTGCTTGCAAAAACTGTTCATATTCCATTTCTCCCAGATATTGTGTTATTGTATAATCTTTTTCAAAGGCAAAAGCTAGACTACTACACAGAGCCAATATAATACTTAAAATACAAATCTTTATCGCTCGCATAAGACTATCCCACACTTTCTAAAGTTTTTAATGGTGATAATATGATGTTACACGAGCGTTAGCGTCCGCCTACGGCATAATCTATACGCTCATGCAAAAATCTACTAAGATTTCTATTCTAGGAGGTGTTACGAAATGTATGCCATGTTAAACGTGTCATTCTGAACACACAATGCTAGCAGGC
>CAJOPO010000097.1 GCA_905236315.1 uncultured Treponema sp. | reverse complement strand
TTTTTTTATATGTGTACGTTGAAAATTGATTTCCGTGTAGTTTATAAACTTTTCTTTGCATAAGTATTAGCCAAGTGCTATAATATGGTTATGAAAAAGATATTAATAGTTATTGATATGCAAAATGATTTTATAGATGGTTCTTTAGGAACAAAAGAAGCTGTTTCTATAGTTCCCGCTGTAAAAGAAAAAATACTTTCTTATGATAAAAAAAATGTTTATGCCACAAGAGATACTCATCCTGTAAATTATCTACAAACTCAAGAAGGAAGTATGTTGCCTGTTGAACATTGTATAAAAAATACAAATGGTTGGCAGATTTGTAGTGAGCTAAAAAGTCTTATAGATGAAGCAAATATTTTTGATAAAGTAACTTTTGGCTCTACAGATATGGCTTTATTTATAAAGAGTATTAGCGAAAAGGAACAAATAGAAATAGAGCTAGTAGGGCTTTGTACAGATATTTGTGTTGTATCTAATGCTTTATTGCTAAAGGCTTTTATGCCAGAGGTGCGCATTAGTGTAGATTCTAAATGTTGTGCAGGTGTTACACCTTCAAAACACGAAGCTGCCCTTGAAACCATGCGTAGTTGCCAGATAATAGTAAGCTAGCTCTATATATAAGGAATGTTTTATGATTAATTATTCAGAAGACCAAAGTAAACAGTATCATATACAAGTGGGAAAGGGAGAAGTTGGACGCTATGTAATTTTACCTGGCGACCCTAAACGCTGTGTTAAAATTGCAGAGTATTTTGATAATCCTCGCCTTATAGCAGATAATAGGGAATTTGTTACTTATACAGGTACTTTAGATGGGGTTCCAGTAAGTGTTACATCTACTGGTATTGGCGGGCCTAGTGCTGCTATTGCAATGGAAGAACTTGTAAAGTGTGGAGCAGATACTTTTGTTCGCGTAGGCACGTGTGGCGGCATGCAATTAGATGTAATGGGTGGTGATTTGGTAATAGCAAGTGGTGCCATTAGAATGGAAGGCACATCTAAAGAATATGCCCCTATAGAATACCCTGCAATTCCTTCTATTGATATAGTTAATGCCCTCACCAGTGCAGCAAAGACTCTTGGGGTAAAATCTCATGTTGGGGTTGTGCAGTGTAAAGATTCTTTTTATGGGCAACATTCTCCAGAAATAAAGCCTGTAAGTGTGGAACTTCAGACTAAGTGGGAAGCATGGAAACGTATGGGATGCTTGGCTTCAGAAATGGAAAGTGCGGCTTTGTTTATTGTTTCTCAATTTTTAAGGGTAAGATGTGGTTCAGTATTTTTGGTAATGGCAAATCAAGAACGTGCGGCAAAGGGATTAGATAATCCTGTGGTGCACGAAACTGACACTGCAATAAAAACTGCTATAGAAGCTATTCGTACGCTTATAAAAACTGATAAGGATTAAAGATGAATACTAAGGATATATTAAAATTTGTAGACCATACCCAATTATCCCAATGTGCTATTTGGCAAGATATACGCTCTTTGTGTGATGACGCTATAAAATATGGAACTGCTTCTGTATGTATTCCGCCTTGTTATGTAAAGCAGGCAAAAGAATATGTCGGGAACAAAATACCTATATGTACTGTAATAGGTTTTCCTAATGGCTATAATACTCTAGCCGTAAAGGAAGCAGAAACAAAAGAGGCCTTGTCTAAGGGGGCTGATGAAATTGATATGGTTATAAATATTGCTCAGCTAAAGGCGGGTAATCTAAATTATGTGTTAAATGAAGTAAAAACTCTAAAAACTGCATGCGGTTCTAAAGTTTTAAAAGTTATCATAGAAACTTGCTTACTTAGCCAAGAAGAAAAAATAACGATGTGTAAAATTGTTACAGAAGCTGGGGCAGATTTTATAAAAACAAGCACAGGTTTTTCTAAGGCAGGTGCTACTTTAGAAGATGTAAAACTTTTTAAAGAAAATGTTGGTCCCAACGTAAAAATAAAAGCTGCTGGTGGCATAAGTTCATTTGAAGACGCTATCCGTTTTATAGAAGCGGGGGCTTCAAGATTGGGAACTAGCAGATTGGTAAAACTTGCAAAGGAAAGTGAATAAATGGCTCAAATAAATATAGATGACTTACCTGTAAAAGAGATGATAGATAAGGCTATGTCTATGCTTACTCGTTCTTATACTCCTTATTCCCATTGGAAAGTTGGGGCTACTTTATTAGGAGCAAGCGGGAAAATATGGGGCGGTTGTAATATAGAAAATGCCGCTTATACACCTACAAATTGTGCAGAGCGTACAGCGTTTTTTAAGGCTATAAGTGAGGGCGAGAGCGATTTTAAGGCTATTGCTGTTGTAGGGGGAAACGAAGGTAAAGTAGAAAGTTATTGTTTCCCATGCGGTGTATGTAGGCAGGTTATGATGGAGTTTTGTAATCCAGAAACTTTTATTGTTATAGCAGCAAAGAGTAGAGAAGAATACCTTGTACAAACTCTTTCTCAGATATTGCCTAACGGATTTGGACCAGCTTCGTTAAAGGAACATTTATGAGCGAAAGATTTAAACGAATATTTTGCATTGTTTTAGACTCTCTTGGAGTAGGAGAGGAGCCTGACGCTAGTGAGTATAATGACGTGGGTTCTGATACTTTAGGGCATATTGCAGAAACCGTAAAAGATTTTAAGATACCAAACTTTCAAAAGCTTGGAATTGCTAACTTAAGGCCTCTATATAATATTCCTGCTGTAGAAAAGCCACTTGCTTATTATGGTTTTTTAAGAGAACGAAGTGTTGGTAAAGACACTATGACAGGACATTGGGAAATGATGGGCTTATATACTACAAAGCCCTTTGTTACTTTTACAGAGCATGGTTTCCCAAAAGAATTAATTGCAGAACTAGAGGCTAGAACAGGTAGGCATATTATAGGTAATAAAGCGGCTTCTGGAACTGTAATACTAGATGAACTTGCTGAAGAAGAGATTGCTTCTGGTAGCCTTATTGTATATACATCTGCTGATTCTGTGTTGCAGATATGTGGCAATGAAGAAACTATGGGGCTAGAAAATCTTTATAAGTATTGTGAAATAGCTAGAGAACTTACCATGAAAGATGAATGGAAGGTTGGACGAGTTATTGCACGCCCTTATATAGGCAAGAAAAAAGGCGAGTTTAAGCGTACTGCTAATAGGCATGATTATGCAGTTAAACCTTTTGGAAGAACGGCTTTAAATGTCTTAAAAGATGCTCACTTAGATGTAATTTCTATAGGAAAGATAAATGATATTTTTGTAGGGGAAGGAATTACAGAAAGCTATCATTCAAACTCTTCAGTACACGGAATGGAGCAGACTATAGAAACTGCGCAGAAGGATTTTCATGGTTTGTGCTTTGTTAATCTAGTGGATTTTGATGCTTTATGGGGGCACCGTAGAAATCCTGAAGGCTATGCTAGGGAATTAGAACGCTTTGATGAAAAGTTAGGTAAGTTATTACCCTTATTAAAGGAAGATGATTTACTGATTTTAACAGCAGACCACGGAAATGACCCTACTTTTCATGGTACTGACCATACAAGAGAGAAGGTTCCTTTTGTTTTGTATTCGCCTTCATTTAAGAATTGTGGCTTATTACAAGAAGGGGACACATTTGGCAATGTTGGAGCAACTATTTTGCAAAACTTTAATCTTACTATGCCAGAAGGTACTATAGGGCAGTCTGTTTTAGATAGTCTTAATTGACTTTACAAATAAATGACATTATTATACGAGTTTGAGGTATCATAAAAATGACAAAGAGAAGTGATAATGCAATAAAAGGCATAGCAAGAGCACCACATCGCTCTTTATTTTATGCTATGGGATATACTGATGAAGAATTAGATAGACCTTTAGTTGGAGTTTGCTGTGCAAAAAATGAGATAATACCAGGTCATATAGAATTAGACCGCATAGCAGAGGCTGTAAAGGCAGGTGTCCGTATGGCTGGCGGAACTCCTGTGGAGTTCCCCGCTATAGGTGTTTGTGATGGCATTGCAATGGGTCATGAGGGAATGAAATATTCTTTAGTAACCCGTGAATTGATTGCAGATAGTGTTGAATGTATGGCAACAGCACATCAGTTTGACGCTCTTGTTATGATTCCTAACTGTGATAAAATCGTTCCTGGTATGCTTATGGCAGCGGCTCGCCTTGATTTGCCAACCGTCTTTGTATCTGGTGGTGCTATGATGCCAGGCCACTTACCAAGCCATGAAGAAGGAAATCCTTATTCAGATAAAAATCTTTCCCTTACAGATATGTTTGAAGCCGTTGGTGGTGTTTCTGCTGGTAAGATAACTGAAGAACAGCTAAAGGAAATGGAAAAAGTCGCTTGTCCTGGCTGTGGTTCTTGTTCTGGAATGTTTACAGCAAACTCTATGAACTGTCTTACAGAGGTTTTAGGTTTGGGCTTACCAGGAAATGGAACTATACCAGCTACAACAGGTGCTCGTATAGCTCTTGCAAAGCATGCTGGTATGGCTGTTATGGATTTGTTCCGCAAGGGAATAACAGCACGCCAAATGATGACTGCGGATAGTTTTAGAAATGCACTTGCTGCGGATATGGCTTTAGGTTGTTCTAGTAATACTATGCTACATGTTCCTGCTATTGCTTATGAAGCAGGTGTTACTATAGATTTGCATGAAGTAAATGAAATTTCAGAAAGAACTCCTAATTTATGTCATCTAGCTCCTGCGGGGCATACTTTTATATGCGAATTAAATGACGCTGGTGGAGTTCAAGCCGTCCTTGCCGAGCTTGCAAAGAAGAATCTTATAAAAACAGATATGATTACAGCAACGGGCAAGACCATAGCAGAAAATATAGCAGGTGTAAAAAACAGGAATCCAGAAATATTGCGCCCCATAGAAAATCCATTTAGTGATAACGGCGGAATTGCTGTTTTATTTGGTAATCTTGCTCCTAATGGAACTGTTGTAAAACGTTCTGCATGTGCAAAGGAACTTATGTTACACACAGGTCCTGCGCGTGTTTTTGATGATGAAAGTGAAGCGATGGAAGCTGTTCAGAACAGAAAAATCAATCCAGGTGATGTTGTTGTTATTCGCTATGAGGGACCTAAAGGCGGACCTGGTATGAGAGAAATGCTTGCAGTTACGGCGGCTTTAGCAGGGCAGGGGTTGGATAAACAGGTTGCTCTTATAACAGACGGTCGCTTTAGTGGGGCTACAAGAGGAGCTTCCCTAGGACATTGTTCTCCAGAAGCGGCGGAAGGTGGACCTATTGCCTTAGTAAAGGAAGGAGATAAAATTACCCTAGATATAAATAATTATAAGATACATCTTGATGTAAGCGATGAAGAACTTGCACGCCGTAAAGCTGAATGGAAGGCTCCTGCACCAAAAGTTACACATGGGTATCTTGCTCGCTATGCCAAGCTAGTTTCCTCTGCTGATAAAGGGGCAATCTTGCGCTAAAATGTAAATAACAGGAGGATGGTAAATGGTAATAGTTTTAAAAAAGAACATCTCTGATAAAGATAAAAATAATCTAAAAGATTTTCTTTCAAAAAGACAGTTTAAGCTAAATGAAGTTATAGGCGATGAAGATACCATCCTTGCTGCCGTTGGCAAAATGTCAATGGATATAAAAGATGTAGAACTACAACCTGGAGTAAGTCGTGTCATTCCTATTAGTAAGCCTTATAAAATGGCAAGTAGAGAGTTTAAAAGGGATGACACGATTGTAGAGATTCCTAATAGTCGTGGACAGATTATAAGGGTGGGGGGACAACGTTTAGTTGCCATTGCAGGACCTTGTGCTGTAGAAAGTTTAGAGCAAATCATGAGCCTTGCTGCAAGTGTTGCTTCTAGTGGTGCTGTTATGCTAAAGGGGGGGACTTTTCAACCTCGTTCTTCCCCATATAGTTTTCATGGTTTAGGACTTGAAGGTTTGCGTTATTTGCGTGAAGCAGGTGATAAATATGGTTTACCCATAGTAACAGAGTTACCTTCTGCTGAACTTATTCCCACTCTTAATGATTATACAGATGTTTATCAAATTGGCAGTCGCAATATGCAAGACTTTGATTTGCTAAAAAAAGTTGGCTCTACTGGTAAACCTGTAATCCTAAAAAGAGGTTATACTTCTACATTAGAAGAATTTTTGATGTCTGCTGAATATCTTTTGGCATCAGGAACAGATAAAGTTATTTTATGTGAACGTGGTATACGCACTTTTGAACACGCTACACGCAATACATTAGACTTATCTGCTATTCCTATTTTGAGGTCATTAACGCATTTGCCTATTATAGTAGCTCCAGGCCCTGCAGTTGGTATAAAAGATAAAATACCACCAATGGCATTAGCTTCTATTGCCTCTGGTGCAGACGGAATTATGATAGAAATTCATAATACACCAGATAAGGCTCTAGTTGGTGGTTCTCAGTCTATATTACCTGCTCAATTTGATAAAATAATGCATGATATAGAGGCCTTAGCTCCTGTGCTTGGAAAATCTGTAGCACATATAAGAGCTGATACTACGAGGCAAAAGGTTGTTTGTGCATATAGTGGTAAACGAGGGGCTTATGCTGAACAGGCTATAAATCGTTATTTTGACTCTGCTGATGTTACCCCTTGTGCTGTAGATTCTTTTGGAGAGATTTTTCAGAGTGTCATAGATGGTAAAGCCGATTATGGTATGATTCCTATAGAAAATTCTCTAGCGGGGTCTGTATATCAGAATTATGATAATTTTAGTCGTTTTGAAGATGTTACAATAGTTGGTGCTGTTACTTTAAATATCAGACATTCATTATTGGCTCCTAAAAATGCTTCGTTAGAAACCATAAAAACAGTGTATTCTCATCCTCAAGCAATGGGGCAATGTAGACGCTTTTTAGAAGAACATAAAGCATGGAATCAAATAGAAAGCGTTTCTACAGCAACTGCTGCTGAATTAGTTAGTCGTAATAATGATATATCAACTGCTGCAATAGCAAGTTCTCTAAATGCTAAATTGTATGGTCTTGAAATCATTGCTGAAGATATTGAAGATGACCCTAGTAATTTTACCCGTTTTGTGGTTATACAATCATCAGAAAAGGCAACAGCCCATGAGTTAAATATAAAGCCAAATATTGCAAGTTTTATTTTTCAAACTAAAAATGCTCCTGGTGCTTTGTATAATACACTGGGAATATTTTTTAAGTATAATGTAAATCTTACGCGATTAGAAAGCCGTCCTATACAGGGGCAGCCATGGACATATAGATTTTATGCAGACGCGGAACTTAGTAATATAATTGAGAATAATGTTGCTGATATTTATTCGTATGTATATAAGTTAAAAGAAGAAATGAAGGCTTCTTGTGAAGATGTAAGACTATTAGGCATTTATTCAGAGGGGCATATATAAAAAACTTTTTTAGAATGAACTTGTCAGAGCGATTTATTGAGCAGGTTCAATAACTATTGATTTTAGGGAGATAATTTTATTATGGAAAAATATGTTTTGTCTGTTTTAGTAGAAAATCACGCAGGTGTTTTAAGCCGTGTTTCTGGTTTATTTAGTCGTAGAGGATATAATATAGATTCTCTTACTGTTTGCGAAACTTCTGACCCTGCACGTAGCCGTATGACCATAGTTGTGCGCGGAGATGAGTATATTCTAGAGCAAATAGAAAAACAACTTTCTAAGTTAGTAGAAGTAATTTCTATACAGCATTGTGATTCTGCTGCTACAACCCAAAGGGAAATGGCTTTAATAAAAGTAAAGGCAGATGGTCCTAATCGTGCTGTAATTATAGAAACTTGTAATATATTCCGTTCTCATATTGTTGATGTGGCAGAAAATAGTCTTATAGTAGAAGCAACTGGTAGTGAGGAAAAAATTTCTTCACTGATACGATTATTAGAACCTTATGGTATATTAGAATTACTAAAATCAGGCTTAACTGCTATGGATAGAGGTGACAAGGTAATGAAATAATGGAGATGTTACGAAATGTATGCTCCCTTTAGCATTACATTGTTGAAGAAGCATCTGAATCTTATCGGAATTCTAAAGACTTTAAGCCTAATGCTAGACGGCAAGCATTAGGCTGTACCTTGACATTCAGTAAGTTAATCCACACCGCAAGCACACTCCCTAACTAAAACATCAGCAAATAAGTTAATCGGAATGTTCACGAGGACAATCACAATCGCTCCGAAGCACTAAAAAAGGTTATACCTTTACTGCACGAAGGTACTACCTTTACACTACGAAGGCTATACCTTTATGGTGCGAAGGTATAGCCTTTGCATGATGAAGGTTATACATTTTTTTTGTTTTATAATTTATATCTGTAACTTGCAAATACAAAGCACGGTATTCGTTGAGAAAAAAGAAATTTGCGCCACCTGCAAAATCTGTTTTTACAAACTGAACATAATCATCTTCCCAATGACAGACAGAACACACATCATTAAGATGGTTAGATGAAAGCGTTTCCTGCCCACCGCATGGGCATTTAAATTTCTTAGAATCCATTATCGTACCTCTCTATTTGTGTTTGCCAATATTCTTTAGGGGCAGTTGGAACAGACACCCCACTTGAATGATAACACACTGCCATAGTATAATCACGCTATGAATATAGTGATAATAGGGGCTGGTTTTACAGGCGTTCAACTAGCTCGTCGCCTTATTAATGAAAAAAATAATGTAGTTCTTATAGATAATGATGACGCTACAGTGCGCCATGCTAGTAATAGATTGGACTGTACTGTAATACAAGCAGATGGGAATAGCCTTGATACTCTTGAAGATGTAGGCATTGCAAAAGCGGATGCACTGGTAACAGTAACAGATAATGATGAAATTAATATGATTACCTGTTCTCTTGTAGACGCTGTATATCCTCGTCTTTTAAAGATTGCTAGAGTACGTAACTATGCATACTATGTGAATACGGCTGCCGCTGCAACTCATCATAAAGAAACTTTTAGCGGTAATCATCGCCCCTTATATGGCATTGATTATATGATTCATCCTGATGTAGAGGCTGCAGAGGCCATTGTAAATGCTGTAGAGCATGGAGCGGTTAGTGATGTTGTTTCCTTTGGAGAAGGGGAATATGAACTTACACGCTTACAAGTCGCGTCAGGAAGCCGAATTGACGGAATTGCATTAAAGAATATTAGACAGCTTACAGATTGTCGCTTTATAGTGGTCTTTGTAGAAAATGATGAAGGTTCTTCGCTTCCTAGTGGTGAATCTATTCTTCATGCCGGTAATTTTATTGGCTTACTTGCAAAAAAAGAAGATATTTCTAAATTGATGGAATTATCAGGTACAAAAATTGATGCCTTAAAAAAAGTGGCTCTTGTTGGTGCGGGTAGAATTGGTTCTATAGTGGCAGAGCGTTTGGAACAACGTAATAAAACTTCTCTTATGTCACGCTTATTTGGTAATAAGAAAAACCGTTTAGCTCAGGATTTAATAATAGTAGATAGTGATGAAGCTTTGTGCAAGGCCGCTATGAAAAGATTTCCTACGGCTCATGTTTTTTATGCAGATATTACTGATGAAGGTTTTATACAGGAAGAAGGCCTTGATAAAGTCGATTTAATGATATTTGCAACTCACAATCATGAATTAAATATGGTTATGGCAGCATATATAGAATCTCTTGGGGTGGAAAAAACAATTACTTTAGTAGCGCGTTCTGCCTTTGGTGATATAGCAAGAAAACTTGGCGTTGATGTTACAATACCTTTGCAAGATACTGTGGTTGATAGCATTATGAGCCATTTGCGTGGAAAGAGTGTTACTGGTGTACATACAATAAGCAATGGTGAATTTGAAATTGTAGAGTGTGATTTACCTTCTTCAAGTCCTATAGTGGGGCAATCATTAAAAGAAATTGCAACACCAGGCGAATTCCTTTTACTACTTATAAGAAAACCGGGCAGTTCTAAGTATGAACTACCAATCGGAGACACTACGTTTACCGTTGGAGACCACCTAGTTCTTATAGAAAAGACTGGAGATAAAAAAGTGCTTGAACGTTTTAGTGGTGCAAAGTAGAGGTGAGCTTATGTTTTTAAGTTTTGCAAAAATAGTTTGTGCCATTATAGGCATAGTTGGTACTACTTATATTATTCCAATTATAATAGCTCTTATTTGCCATGAAAATGAAGTTTTACTTTCTTTTATAATTCCCATGATAATTTCTTGGTTGCTTGCTAGTGTGTTTTTGTTTTTGGGAAAAGATAAAAAAGTAAAATTAAGTATAAGAGGTAGCTTTTCTATTGTAGCCTTAGCATGGATTGCTATGTGTTTGTTTGGAATGTTGCCTTTGTATTTTAGTGGAGCAATTCCTTCCATAACAGATGCTTTTTTTGAAAGTGTAAGCGGTTTTACTACTACAGGAGCTACTATTGTAAATAATATAGAAGCTTTACCTCGTTCCATTAATTTATGGAGATGTCAAATGCATTGGTTGGGAGGCATGGGAGTTGTTACTCTTACAGTTGCCTTATTACCTCTTTTGGGGGTAGGTGGATTTCAACTTATAAAAGCAGAAACTACAGGACCTGAAAAAGGAAAACTAACACCTAAAATAACTACTACTGCTAAAGCATTATGGATAATGTATGGGGCAATGACTGCTTTAGAGGCTATTCTTCTTAGAATTGCAGGAATGGATACAATAGATGCTATAAGTCATGCTTTTTCTACATTGGGTACAGGTGGATTTTCTACCCGCAATGATAGTATAAGTTCTTATAACTCTGCTGCTATAGATTGGATATGCACAATTTTTATGTTCTTGGCTGCCATAAACTTTTCTATGTATTATCACATTCTTATGCGTAATTTTGATGAATTAAAGCAGGATTCTGAATTAAAAGCGTATATTGGAATAAACCTTACAGCAGTTCTTTTAATAACAATATTTGAAACTCCTAACTATGGAAATCCTTTAACTTCTTTACGCTATGCGGCTTTCCAAACACAAACTATTATGTCTACAGCGGGCTTTGCTACAGCAGACTATACTACTTGGGCACCTGCTAGTCAGATAATTATATTTGCACTGTTTTTTATAGGCGGTTGCTCTGGCTCTACAGGTGGTGGTGTAAAGGTAATAAGGTGGGTTATAGTTGCAAAGCAGCTACATAACGAAATATTAAAAATGTTGCACCCTCATGGAATGTTTTCTATAAGAATAAATCAAAGGGCAGGGCGCAAAGATGTAGTCTTTTCTGTTACTGCATTTTTTATTTTGTATGTGCTACTGATTTTTGCTACCACATTCTTTGCTTCCATATTTGGTTTGGATATTTTAACTTCATTTACGGGGGCTATAAGTATGATAGGCAATGTAGGACCTGGCTTTGGTAATTTAGGTCCTAGTAATAACTGTTCTTTTCTTGCTGCTCCCATAAAATGGTGGTACTGTTTTGCAATGTTAGCAGGTAGATTAGAGTTTTATACGATATTGATATTCTTTTCTCCTAGTTTTTGGAAGAAATAGTAAAGGGAACCTCGAAAAACTCCCTTTCAGAAAGTTTTTCGAGGTTCCTGCGAGTTGTAAGTCGCTATAATAGCGCGACTTACAA
>CAJOPO010000096.1 GCA_905236315.1 uncultured Treponema sp. | reverse complement strand
TTGTAAGTCGCGCTATTATAGCGACTTACAACTCGCAGGAACCTCGAAAAACTTTCTGAAAGGGAGTTTTTCGAGGTTCCCATAAATTGATTTCCATCTCCACTAAGTACAATGTCTTGTTTTTTTTGTTTTGCTATGTTATTATATAGCATACAATTTAAGTAAAACTCAAGGTGACTATGGATTCTAGTAAATATGATTGCTTAAAATTAGAAAATCAACTCTGCTTTCCTTTGTATGTATGTTCAAAAGAAATAATTAAACGATATAAACCTTTTTTAAGCGAACTTGATTTAACTTATACCCAGTATTTAACAATGATGGTGTTATGGGAAAAAAAGAAAATGAACGTAAAGGAGCTAGGGGAATATCTTTTTTTAGATAGCGGAACGCTTACACCTGTCTTAAAGAAACTAGAATCTAAAAGTTATATAACACGCACTAGAATGCAACAAGATGAACGTAATGTTCTTATAGAAATCACAAATGCGGGAGAGGAATTAAAAGAAAAAGCCCTGTCCATTCCTTCTAAAATGGCATCTTGTGTTCATTTGGAAAATGAAGAAGCTGCTACTTTGTATACATTGCTTCATAAAGTGTTAAATCAATTTAATACTTGTAAATAATGGACAAAACAAAACCCCGAGCGCATAAACGTTCGGGGGGGGAGAGTCATTAGCCTAATCAAGTAGTCAGTGTTTATTCTACCTTGCCGTGTAAATATGCCCACCAGTAGCCCATGCCAACAAAGCCTGCACCACCTATTATATTACCTACTGTTACAGGTAAAAGGTTTCTTACTAAGAATGTAAGCCAGTTTAATCCTTCTGCCTGTATGTCATACATGTATGTAGAAAAAATCCCTGCTGGAATAAAATACATATTTGCAACACAGTGCTCAAAGCCACATAAAACAAAAAGGAATATGGGCAAGTACAAAGCCATTATCTTTCCTGCTGTATCCGTTGCAGAAAAAGCAACCCATACGGCTAGACATACCATAAAGTTGCAGAATACCCCTTTTAATATCGCTTCTGCAAATCCTAAATGCACCTTTGTATTAGCAGTATTTACTATTGCCTGTATCAAAGCTCCGCTATAAAGGGTTGTAGATTTACTGCATGTTACAACCAAAGCAACTAGAAGACTCCCTACAAGATTACCTAGATAAACAATACCCCAGTTTCTTAGCATTTTAAGCCAAGTAGTTCTTTTTTGCATAACAGATAGTATAATTAGACAGTTACCTGTAAAAAGCTCACCACCTGCAATAATGACCATCATAAGCCCTATAGGGAATACAAGCGCACTTAAAAAACGAGATAATGCAGGAGGCACCACTCCACAAGAAGCTACTGCACTACCAAAGCCTCCCATTGCTATAAACATACCTGCAAATATTCCCAAAACAAACATTTTAAGTGCAGGCATCCTTGTTTTATTTGCACCAATATCAACATATAACTTTGCTATCTCGGCTGGTGAATTCATATAAATCCTTCCTTATGTCTGCAACAAACAGAACTGCAAAATCTAAGCTATTGAGCTACTTACAAAACTCATTTGACTTTTACAAGTTTCTTTATTATATAGATATTTTCGGTTTAAATAAAGAGTAGAATTAAAAAGATTGTAGAAAATGTTTAATTTTTTTAGTATATTAGCTATAATAACTTTATAATGGTAATTGATAAAGCGCATAAATTATAATTCGCTTTTTTTATTTTTTGAGGTAGATAATGAAAACAGAAAATCAACAAGAAAATATTTTAGGAACGGAAAAAATAGGAACCTTGCTTGCAAAGTTTGCTATTCCTGGAATTGCATCCCTAGTTATTAATGCATTATATAACATTGTTGACCAGATTTTTATTGGGCGAGGGGTAGGATATTTAGGAAATGCCGCTACAAATGTAATATTCCCCTTATCAACTTTTGCAATGGCGTTTGCTTTAATGATTGGCGATGGAACTGCTAGTTTCATAAGCCTTATGCTTGGTAAAAAAGAAGACAAAAAAGCCGCTCAGGGTACTGTAGCGGGTATGATTTTTACAGTTGTAAGCGGTGTTTTAATTGCAGCCATCTATCTTATATTTTTGCGTCCTCTATGTACCCTCTTTGGAGCTACAGAAAACGTTATGCCCTATGCCTTGCAGTATGGTGGCATTATTGCCATAGGTATTCCGTTTTGTGCAGTTTGTGCAGGCTATGCAAGCATAATACGTGCAGATGGCTCTCCAAAGTACAATATGGTAGGTCTTTTAGTAGGATGTGTGTTAAACCTTATAGGCGACCCTGTGTTTATCTTTGTATTTAAATGGGGTGTTGCAGGTGCTGCTTGGGCTACGATTATAGGGCAGATTGCAAATGCAATAATAAACTTTGCCTACATTCCACGCTTAAAGTCTGTAAAAATATCCAAAACTGATATAAAGCCCAGTATCAACTATGTTCCTTCAGTGTTAAAATTAGGACTTTCTAGTTTTATTTCTCAAATGGTTCTTGTAGTTGTTATGGCAGTTCAGAATAATATCTTACGCACTACAGGCGCACAAAGTATTTACGGTTCAGACATTCCTATTGCAGCACTTGGCGTTACAATGAAGGTGTTTAACATTCTTATGGTTATTGTAATAGGTCTTGCCTCTGGTGCACAGCCTATCTGGGGTTATAATTACGGAGCAAAACAGTATAAGAGAGTTCAAGAAGCATTTAACAAAGTTATAATTATATCCACCGTAGTTATGATAGTTGCATTTGCCATGTTCCAGCTAATGCCTATGACTATTGTAAGTATATTTGGAACAGAAAGTGATGTATATAATCAATTTGCAGTAAAAACCTTGCGCATATTCTTACTTTTAGTACCAGTTGCAGGTTTTCAACTTTCTGCTGGCATATTCTTTCAAGCAGTAGGAAAACCAGTGCAGGCTTCTTTAATCTCTCTTTCTAAACAGATTATATTTATGCTCCCTGCTATGATAATACTTTCTAATATAATGGGCATAGAAGGCGTTCTATGGGCAGGTCCTACTTCAGATGCCTTAGCGTTTATAACTACAATCTTGTTATTGACTTTATCATGGAAATCCATATTTGGAGATAAAACTCCTACTGTACAAGCACAAGCAAAGCCCAGTGTAAAATACGAATCCCTTTCTCCTCATAGAGATAAATACCTTATTAACGGAAAACCTGTAGTAATAACCATAGGTCGCACTTATGGAGCGGGTGGACGTGTAATAGGAAAGGCTTTAGCAGATAAGCTTGCTGTTCCCTACTATGATACAGACTTATTAAAAGAAGCCGCTGATGAAAGCGGATTAAATGCAATGTTCCTTGCCTTTGTTGACGAAAATGCAAACCGACAGTCTATCCCTGCCATTAAAATGAGTAATGGAACTATAAGTTCTGAACTTATAGAAGTACAAAAAGCCGCAGAGCAGGCTCAACTTGCTGTTATAGAAAAGGTTGCTGCAAACGGCAGTTGCGTAATAGTTGGTCGCCGTGCAGACCAAATACTAAAAGGAAAATGTCCTGTTTTGCGTGTATTTATTACAATGCCCCTAGAAAAGCGCATAAAGACAGTTTCCGAAAGAGAAAATCTTAGCATTGCAGAAGCAAGTAAACGCATAAAGCAAGCAGACAGATTAAGAGAACTCTACTATAACTTTACTACTCCAGGAGCGTGGGCACAGGCAGATAACTATGATATTTGTATAGACGCAAATACCTTAACTTTAGAAAAGACAGTAGACCTTATAGCTAATATGGCTAAGGAAGTGTAATAGCTCTACTGACGTTTTTATGCTATTTATTGCTTCTTTTGTTATGGCAGGTAGTACCATTCCCCTTTATACTAAAGAAAAATGAACTTTAAGCATAAGGGGGCTATTATGACACAGAAAGAAGCATATAATTATGCAAAGGAACAGTACGCAGCACTTGGCGTAGATACAGATAAAGCTATAGAAACATTAAAGAGTATACCTATTTCTTTACATTGCTGGCAAGGTGATGATGTAGGTGGCTTTGAAAGCGAAGGTGGTACTCTTAGTGGAAGTGATGGTATTCAAGTAACAGGAAACTATCCTGGTAAGGCTCGTTCCATTGCGGAATTAAGAGCTGATATTGAAAAAGCAAAAAGTTTAATTCATGGTTCTTACCGCTTAAATTTGCATGCAAACTATGCAGATTTTAGTAATTCAAAGCCTGTAGATAGAGATGCCTTAGAGCTAGAGCATTTTAAAAGCTGGCTAGATTGGGCACTTTCTATAAATATGCCCCTAGACTTTAATTCTACATTCTTTTCTCACCCAAAAGCAAATGGTCTAACACTTTCTAGCAAAGATAAAGGTATTAGAGATTTTTGGATTGAACATTCAAAGCGTTGTCGTAAAATAGGCGAGTATTTTGGTAAAGAGCAAAAATCTGCTTGTATTCATAATATTTGGATAGCAGATGGTATGAAAGACATTCCTGCTGATAGACTGGGATATAGGGAAGTTTTGGCACAGTCCTTAGACCAAATACTTTCTTTGCCAATCTTTAAGGAGTATCTAAAAGATTCTGTTGAATCAAAGGTATTTGGAATTGGTACATAAAGTTATGTTGTAGGAAGCCATGAGTTCTATATGGGTTATGCTGTAAAGAATCAAACCTTACTTACAATAGATATGGGACACTTCCATCCAACAGAAAATGTTGCAGATAAATTAAGCAGTGTGCTTATGTTTGTTCCAGAAGTGCTTTTGCATTTGAGTAGGGGTGTAAGATGGGATAGCGACCATGTTACCTTGTATAATGATGATATGCGTCTTATGTGCCAAGAAATGGTACGCACAGGTCAGCTAGAAAAGTTCCATATTGGTACTGATTACTTTGACGGTTCTATAAATCGCATTGGAGCCTGGACTGTAGGAAGTCGTTCTACACAAAAGTCTTTGCTATTTGCCTTGTTGGAGCCTCATGCACAACTAAAAAAATACGAAGAAGATGGAAACTACTTTGCTCGTATGTCACTTTCTGAACAAGTAAAGACTATGCCATTAAGCATTGTTTGGGAAGAGTATTGTAAAGAGTGTAATGTGCCTTCTGACGCACAGGCTCTTGAAGCAGTTCTTGATTACGAAAAGACTGTATTAGCAAAGCGTAGCTAAAAAGTTTTTTTACCTAAGAAACTTTAGTCCTTGTGAAACTTCTTTCTGTATTCACGAGGACTTATTCCTACAAACTTCTTAAAGTAGCGACTAAAATAGTTGCTGTCATTAAAGCCTATTCTATACGCTATGCTAGTTATATCCTCTGATGTTTCTATTAAGGCACTAGTAGTTGCAAACATTCTAAGTCGCAGTTGATAGACAAAGGGCGCATATCCTGTAATATGCTTAAATGTACGCAACACGCTACTTTCAGACATAGCACCAACTTGAGTTAATTGTTCCATAGTTATTTCTTTATCAAAGTTTTTCTCCACATAGCGAATAAGTTCAACAGAACGATTTTGTCCCTCACATGTTGGATATGCGGGATTGTTATATACTCTTAACAAAAAGACTAGTAACTGTAAAAGAAAGCTTGTTATTTGCAAAGAGTAGCCCATACCTTGTGATGTAAGTTCGCCTTGCATTGATTCTATAATGGCACGTAATTCAAAAAGTTGCATTTTATTTAGATGTAGCTTTTTTATATCATGCCTTTGATTAAACAATATTTTGTAATTATTTATTTTTTGCAAATCATTATCTTCATTTTCTATAAAATCTGTACAGATTAATATATTCATCAATACAAGATTATTACTACTCTTATAACCGTGAAAAAGTTCTGGAGGAACCAAGATAACATCTTCCTCTGTAATGCTGTATTCCTGTTCCGCTGTATAATGTATTCCACTTCCTGAATATATGATAACTAATTCATAGAAGTCGTGAGTATGTAAAGGAAATGGTGGCTGAGGATTGCGGAACTCAAAGTGGCAAGGAAGTTCTTGTGTCCAAAAGCGTTTGGAGAATAATTTTTGTATATCTTCTTCCATAAGAAATCTTGACGTAATTATGCTAATAATTGATTTTTACGTCAAGGCAAAAGTAGCGTTAATTTTCTATATTAAAGATATGGATTATGCAATTATAGTTATAGACATTGGTATGACAAATAAAAAGGTAGTGGTTTATGACCAGAACCTTGTACAGCAGGATGCCGTTTATAAAAGTTTTGAAGCCGTTCTTATAGATGGCATACCCACTCATAATATAAAGGACATGTGGGAATGGTTTAAAGAAAGCATTAGCCACTTTGCTAAAAAATACCCTGTAAAAGCTATTTCCATCACTACACACGGAGCAACCTTTGTTGGAATAGATAAAAATGGGGAGCCGTGTATTCCTTGCGTGATGTATACATACCAAATATCAGAAAGTTTAGAAAATGACTTTTATAAACTTTGTGGTAGTCCTATAGAATTGCAAACTAAAACTTGTACTCCTTCCTTTTCTGCAATGATAAATATGGCAAAGGGAATTTACTTTGCACAAAAGCAATATCCAAACGAGTTTAAAAATGTGAATACTTTATTAAACTATCCTCAATATTTGGCATATCTTTTTACAGGAAAGTTTGCTAGTGAACCAACTTTTATGGCTTGCCATACATATTTATGGAATCACAAAGAGGGAAGTTATTCATTTGTTGCAGACAAACTTGGAATAAGGTCTTTATTGCCAGATGTAAAACCTACTTGCTCATTTTTAGGTTGTGTAAAGACAGAGCTTGCTAAAGAATTATCCCTAAAAGAAGACGTTTTAGTAACTGTGGGCTTACACTCTAATGCTTCCCTTTTGCCCTATCTTATAAAAAATGAAAATAAAGATTTTATATTAAATTCAACGGGTACTTGGTGCGTTGCCATGTACAATAGGCAGAGCATTGAACTTAACAGCGATGATGAAGGAAAGATTGTTTTCTATAATCGCAGTGCTCTTGATACCCCAGTTAAAACCGCCATATTTTTAGGGGGCTTAGAAGCAGATACCTATGTAAAATTGTGGCAAAGAGAGTGCAATACTAGTGATTATCCTTCTTCTACAGAACAGGCTCTAAAAGATATTTGTGCTAAAAAAGATGTCTTTATTATACCAGAAGTTGTGAAAGGAAGTGGTCAGTTCCCAAAAAGCAGGGCTGGTATTTGGCAAGGGGGAGAATTCTTTCCTTTAGAAGATATTCAAAGTGGCAAAAATGTGCCTGCAATTTTACGTGATAGAGAAAACTTTTTTGCAGCCTTAGATTTATCTCTAGCTTTTCAAAGCGAAATGCTTTTTTTAGATGTGAAATTGGAAACGCTAATATTTATACAGAGGGAGGCTTTCGTAAAAATAAACTATATAATGAATTGCTAGCTACAATCTTTTGTAATAATAATGTATATCTTACAGATATTGCAGAAGCCACATCTTTTGGAGCGGCTTTGAGTGCTAAAATTGCAATGAATAACAATATGCAAGATATAACAAATAATATAAATATTAATTATAAACTTATAAATGCTATAAAAGACTTAGAATATAAAGAATATAAATCTGAGTGGCTAAGGAGATGTAAATGAACGTAACAGAGGCTAAATTTGTAAAAGGTTTTATTCGTATGTGCAATGATGGTTGGGAACAAGGTTGGCATGAACGTAACGGTGGCAACTTTTCTTATCGCATAAAACCAGAAGAAATAAAAGAAGTAGAAAGTGAATTTTCTAGTAAAAATGAATGGTGTCCTATAGGAACCTCCGTTCCAAAACTTACAGGCGAGTTCTTTCTTGTAAGTGGCAGTGGTAAATATATGCGCAATGTAGCTTGCGCTCCAGAAGAAAATATTTGTATAGTTGAATTAGAAGACAATAAGGGAGAAAATTATCGTATTCGCTGGGGATTGTGCAATGGAGGAAGACCTACAAGCGAACTTCCAACACATCTTATGAATCATGAGATAAAAAAGGAAGTTTCTGGTGGTAAACATCGCGTTATATATCATGCACACTGCACTAATATTATAGCCCTCACTTTTGTGCTTCCTCTAAAAGATGAAGTATTTACTCGTGAGTTATGGGAATCTGCTACAGAGTGTCCTGTTGTTTTCCCTGACGGAATAGGTGTAGTTCCATGGATGGTTCCTGGTGGTCGAGATATTGCTGTGGCTACAAGTGAATTAATGAAGACTTATGATGCTGCTATATGGGCGCATCATGGGCTTTTCTGTTCTGGTGAAGACTTTGACCTTACCTTTGGTTTAATGCACACTATAGAAAAAGCCGCAGAGATTTTAGTAAAGGTTTACTCTATGAATCCTCGTAAACTACAAACCATAGAGCCAGATGGCTTTAGGCAGCTTGCAAAAGACTTTAAAGTAGAGCTACCAGAAAGATTTTTATACCAAAAGGAATGGTAAAGGGAGTGGTTAGAGTTTAGACGATAGAACTTAGAATTTAGGAATTAGTAGTGTTACAAAATATATGCAAATGAACCAATGACCGACGTGTACACGTTGGTATGTGGTACGTGTATACATCTGTACATGAGACATTTAAAGATTTCAGAAACTAGTTCGGCATGACATGACAAATAATACTAATATATGGTAACGTTCATTTACTAAACAAAGCCTTTATAAGTTCATTTACGGTTTCTATATTTTTTGTACCAGGAGCCTTATCTGGTACAATGATATTTGTAAAGCCTAGTTCTTTAGAGGCTTTTACGCGCTGCTTTAGTTTGCTCACAGGTCTTACCTCTCCTGCAAGACTAAGCTCCCCCATAATTATAGTTTTTTCGGGTAGTGCTATATCCGTTCTTGCAGAATAAAGGGCTGCTCCTAAGGCTGCGTCTATTGCGCTTTCTGTAAGGCGCACTCCCCCTGCCACGTTTATATATAAATCTTGGTCGCTAAATTTTATGCCAACTCTCTTTTCTAAAACAGCTGCTACACGGCTCACTCTAGCAGAATCAATCTTATCTGAATACACCCTATTCATAGAAGCCTTTGCAGAAACCGTTAATGCTTGGATTTCTACAGCGAATACACGGCTTCCTTCAAAAACCGCCACGCAGGCCACCCCCGCAGGTGTATTATGAGTGCGTCGTGTAATAAATAGGGAACTAGGGTCTGCAATGGGTTTTAATCCATCTCTATCCATTTGAAAAATCCCCAGTTCATCTATAGAACCAAATCTGTTTTTAGTTGCGCGCAAAAATCTTACTTCATCAGAATTTCGCTCAAAAGAAATAACTGTATCAACCATGTGTTCAAGACTCTTTGGCCCTGCAATAGTTCCGTCCTTTGTTACATGGGCTGTCATAAAAAGAATACTATCCCTCTCCTTTACCCAGCTAATAAGTTCGTTAGCACAATATTTTAGCTGATTTACAGTTCCTGGAACAATTCCCGCTTGTGCAGAATATACTGTCTGAATGGAGTCTATTATTACAAGTATGGGAGAAAGGCTATCTAATGCGTCTAAAATATCTTCTAAGCGTAAGGTGCAAAGTATTTCTATGTCATCAGTCTTTAGGCCTAGACGAACTGCCCTTCCTTTTATTTGGCTTGCAGATTCTTCTCCCGAAACATAAAGTACCCTCGATTTACCTTTAGGTAGCGTGGCAAAGACCCTTGCTGCAGTTTGTATAAGCAATGTAGATTTTCCAATGCCAGGCTCTCCTCCTAAGAGGATTGCGCTTCTTTTTGTTGCTCCATAAAAGCCATCTGTTCCCCCTAGAACCCTATCAAACTCGCTATCTCCAGTGGATAGTCTATTTTCATTTTGAACATCTACGGTTCTCATGGGCACAGGTTTTATCTTAAGTGCAGTGCCATCAGCGTTTAAGGAATGAGAAGGGGCTGCATTATCTACAATGTATTCTTGTAAACTATTCCACTCTCCACAATTTGGGCAGCGACCAAGCCAGCCTGGCTGTGTATATCCACATGAAGAACATTTATATACAACGGAACCCTTCTTTTTTGCCATTATTCTTTCCTAAAATGCTGTTGCGTCCATTTGTGCAGAAGAAGATTCTTCTATGCGGATAAAGACATCATTAGGTAGGCAGGCTGCCCAGTCCCCATTATTAGAAATGCGTCCGCTTTGCACACAAGTTTTGTTAGGGCAGGGGGAATCAACAAACCACGCCTGTCCATCTTCTATCTGTATAATAGATATGCCTAAAACGCCTTCTATGCTATAAAGTCCATTTTGCGACATGGAATAAATATATTCTCCCTTAGGACTTCCTGCAACGAGCATTTTGCTTTCCCCCTTACTCTTAGGTAAAAGTAAAATGCTTGCTATTATTATAAGGATAAATATAAGTATAAGAGCATAATCTATGGGCTTAAAAGGCAGTTTTTGCATATTACTTTCTTGTTATTTGTGAAAGTGGAATCTCATAAGAGTATGCTAGTGGTAAAGCTTTTTTATAAGGTAAATTCTCAAAAGTCAAACCGCTATCAAATGTAAATACAGGATTAGAGCCACTTTTATTTAACATTTGAACAATAAATGCGCCCGCTTGCAAGGTGTTAAGAGAGGCTTTCATAGGAATTGTTCCACTAGAGTTTATTGTTGTGCTAGAACCATCTGCGCTTCCTGCATCTGCTATAGAGCCTGCGCTAGTTTGTATTTGGCAAGAATTTATAGCAAGTTCCCATAAAGCATCTCCTTCATTTGCCACGTTTAAGTCAAAAAGCAAATCTATGTCTAAATCAATGCCATCAAAGGTATTAGCTGGTAAGCCAGAACTAGACATAATAGAAGAAGCAACGCTTACGGCCTTTGTTAAGCCCATTCCGCTATTAATCAGTGAATTTCTTAGTTTTTCTAAGGTAGGTAGTTGCACTTGTACATTAGAAACAGAAAAGTTTGGCTTAAAGACTGGCACATCAAACTTTTTTGTAAATGGAAGTGTTAGGGAGCCTGCGTTTTTAAGTGATGTTACATTGCTTAAATCTAGGGAAGCAGAACCTGAAACCTTAAAGGGTAGTGATTTTTTTCCTGCTACAGACTTTGCAAACTCTATTACAGAATCGTAGGGAACTTTAAAAGAAAGTTTATTGGCCTTTTCCCCTTGTGCTGCAATAGAAACTCCATTGTCAGTGTTTATTTTAGTTAGAGTGTTTTCTTCATAAATGATATTTGCCACTACCTCTTGTAAATCTATGGCAACAGGGTAGGGGTTAGAGATGGCATAGTCACAAGAGAAAGTAATTCCTTCAAAGTCAATGGATTTTATATCTACGTCTTGTAAAGATATTTCTGGAGACGCACTAAACAAATTGCTTAATGTACTACAGGAAAAAGAAAACAAGGCTAGTAAAGAACAAAAAATAAATGTGGTAAGATAAAACGTTGTTTTTTTCATGAATTGTTTTAGACTCCTATTAGGTAAGTGTGTTTCTTTAGTGTACCCTAATTTTACCTTTGTAAGCAATAGGAGGGAAGGCGATAGAATTTAGAACTTAGACAGTAGAACTTAGAACTATCGACTATTTTCTAAGCTCTAAGCTCTAAGCTCTAAATTCTATCTTCTATATTCTAATTTTTTATTATATTATAAATTCATTATTTAAGGAGAATTTTATGGCTGATTATTTTGGAAAGAATGTATTTAAACTAGGTTTTGGCTTGATGAGATTGCCAAAAAATGCAGACGGAAGCATAGACATTGAACAAACAAGCCAAATGGTAGATTTATTTATAAATGCAGGTGGCACGTATTTTGATACTGCCTATGTATATGACAATGGGGAATCAGAAAAGGCTGCTAAAAAAGCCCTTGTAGACCGCTATCCTCGTGATAAATATACATTATGCACTAAGCTATGTGCTTGGATGATGTGCAATGACGAAAAAAGTGCAAAACAGCAGTTTTTTACAAGCCTTGAACGCACAGGAGCGGGATATTTTGACTACTATCTTTTACACGCCCTTCAACGCAATAACTATAAAAAATATGACGAATATCATATTTGGGACTTTGTAAAAGAGCAAAAGGCTAAAGGGTTTATAAAGTATTATGGCTTTTCTTTTCATGCAGACCCAGATTTATTAGAAGAATTGCTTACCTTGCACCCCGATGTTGACTTTGTTCAGTTGCAAATAAATTATGCCGACTGGAATAATCCTGGAGTGGCAAGCAAGGCTTGTTATGAAATTGCTCGTAAGCACAATGTTTCTATTACAGTAATGGAGCCTGTAAAAGGAGGCTCTTTAGCAAATCCCATTCCTAAAGTACAAAATATATTTAAAGAAGCTAATCCTTCCTTGTCTTTTGCTTCATGGGCAATACGCTATGTTGCTTCTATGGACGGCATTATATCAGTGCTTTCTGGAATGAGTAATATAGAACAGATGAAGGATAACCTTTCTTATATGAAAGATTTTAAGCCTCTTACAAAAGAAGAGCAGGATGTTATCCATAGAGTGCAAGAAGCTCTAAATGAAGATAATTCTATTCCTTGTACAGCGTGTCATTATTGTACGGACGGCTGCCCAATGAATATTCCTATTCCAGAAATTTTTGCTGTAAGAAATGATGAAGATAAAAACAAAAGTTTTGATAAAGGAAAACAAAAATATTCTATAGCCACTCAAAACAAAGGAAAAGCCTCTGATTGTGTAGAATGTGGTCAGTGTGAAAGTGCCTGCCCACAGCACTTAAAGATTATTTCTTTACTAAAAGAATGTCGCTCTATGGAATAAGGTACTACTTTTTACAAAAAAGGTAGTATGTTTTATGCACGAAGGTACTACCTTTTGCATGCGAAGGTACTACCTTTAGGGCATAAAGGTTATACCTTTTCACCCTAAAGATAGTACATTTTTTTATGAAAGATAGTGAAGCAAGTGTAAAGGGAACCTCGAAAAACTCCCTTTCAGAAAGTTTTTCGAGGTTCCTGCGAGTTGTAAGTCGCTATAATAGCGC
>CAJOPO010000095.1 GCA_905236315.1 uncultured Treponema sp. | reverse complement strand
TACGCTTGATGGTTTTTACACAGAAAAATATGGGCAGGGAGAAAAAATAACATCTTCAACAGTATTTACCAGTGATTGCACAGTTTATGCAAATTGGATTCTTACAGGTCCTCCTTCAGCTTTAAAAGTCAAAGTTTCTAAAAGTACGTTTGAGGATTATTACGGCTTAGAATGGACTTACAGGGAAAATGTAGATTACTATATTGTAAAAATCAAAAGTGGATCCATCAAAAAGACTTTTAGAATGGAAGGCAATAAATCCTATCTATCAATTCGTAATTATTCAAAAAAGAGCAAGAAAAAAGTTACCGTAAAAATAACTCCGGTGAATGCCTTGGGAAAGGGTCCCACGTATAAGAAGACCTTTAAGGTAAAGAAAACTGCAAAAAATTAAATAGATGTACGAACAGCACCACTCTTTGTGAGATGGTGCTGTTTATTTTTATTTGACCCATATTATAAAGGATATTGTCGCTACGAGTAATTTCTTACGGGCGTGTTCACCTCGCCCCTAGCGTATAGTCCGTCTAAGGACACAACGTTACTTTTACGTAGGATATTAAGTGCTCCGTTTACATCAGCATTATGGCACATTTTACTGAATATTTCCATTTATAGTAAACATTTAATCTATAAGGCGGCATTCATCCCACCACTCGAGAGTAGTGGGTTTTCTGCCTTGATGTTTATAAAAGAAAAATTTATCAATTGTTGTAATTTGTTTTGGTATAGATATTTTTTCAAGTGATTCACAACCTGTAAATATATTATCATTAACATATATTAAACTGGCTGGAAGCTTTATTTCTGATAAATTCTTACAACGCACGAAAGCTTCGTATCCTATACGTTTTAATGATATAAAAGTGTTAAAATTTTTTAAGCTCCCAACAATCTTTAAAAGCTTCGAAACCAATTTCTGAAACGTAGCTGCCGCCTGTTAAATTTTCAAGTTCGTAACATCCTAAAAAAGCGTTGTGTCCAATTTTGGTTACTGCGTCTGGTATATCAATATTTTTTATTTTTTCGCAGCCTATAAATAAAAGACTTGGAATTTCTTTTAAAGAAGCCGAAAGTTTTACTATATGAAGATTTTTACAGTTTGCAAAAGCGCCTGACTCTATTATTTCGACAGAATCTGGTATTTCAATCGTTTCTAGCTCATTACAAAAGGCAAAGCAATCTGTTCTTATATGTTTTACATCTGAGGGAATTATGATTTTTAAAATTCGAACCCCTAAATGTATCGCTTTCTAGTACTTCGAAACCCTTTGGAATGATTAACGTTTCTTGATTATACCTTGCAAGTTCACATAACTGGGTTTTTGAAAATATTTTTTTATTACCTTTCTACCTCACTAAATGTATTTATAACTGAATTGATTTCTTTTAATGATTTTCCTTTATCGATTAAATCATCAAGCGAAAGGTGTTTTTCATCTAGTACTATTACGTTACCAAATTCTTTTAAGATACACATTACGTTCTCATCATCTTCAAAATATTTTGGTACAAAGATATTTTTAATAAAATCACAATTATCAAATAATTCGTCGTCAAATTCTGAAATTATTTGTTCTTTATTTGGTTTAAAAATAACTGTTTCAAATTTATTTTTATAAAATGCACTGTCTTCTATAAGTTCTACTGTTGAAGGAATGATAAGCGTTTTTGCTGGTACGTTTTCGAAAGCAAATGAACCAATGTATTTGAGACCTTCGTTTAAATTAACTTCTTCTAATTCATCACAACAGTTAAATGCTTCGTCACCAATAATTCTAAGCGAAGATGGAAAAGCTATAGATTTTATTTTGCAACATCCAGCAAAACATCTATACATAATTTCTTCTAAACCTTCTTCAAAAGTTACTTTTTCTAATTTTTGACAATCTTCAAAAGTTTGTGCACGTAATTTATCGATAGATGGGATATTTACTTCTTTTAAATTATTACAATCGTAAAACGCAAGTTCTGCAAGTCTATTTAATTTTTTAGGCAGACGAATTTTTTCCAAAGTTTTACATTCGGAAAATGCTGTATCTATTTGTGTAACTGAATC
>CAJOPO010000094.1 GCA_905236315.1 uncultured Treponema sp. | reverse complement strand
GTTGCAAGTCGCTATAATAGCGCGCCTTACAACATCGCATTTTCAAAGTTGCCTCTAAAAACTGAAGTTTTTAGAGGCTCCCTAAAGTATCACATGGGTAGCGAGCTGGAGTCTGAATCAAGTTCAGAATGACGAGAAAGGGGAATATGAACTGCCCCCTTGCTACGAATCTGTGCTATAGACATCTTAATATCGGGGAGAGTGAGATTAACACGAACGGGAGTTTAATCTAGGTAGATTATAGTATTAAGTTTTACTAGGAGGAATTAAACATTTAGGTAGTGAGGAAGTAAGAACTTAGGTGGAGTAGAAGTGTGAATGTTATTTAGTTGGGCTAGCATAGAAGCAATCATATAGATGTTTTGCCATCATTCAACATGACACCTACTATAACACATTTTGTTGAAGAATGCAATAGCTCAAAAAACTACCCGCTATATTCTACCGTCTATCGTCTAATCTCTAAGCCCTAAGCTCTAAATTCTGCAAATCCCCTTGTTATCCCCAATAATATATGGTAATATAAAATATCGAGGTACATGGTGGCAAAAACTCCAGAAGAAAAATATATTGCTTACAGAAAACGAAAGGCTTTTTTTAATAGTTTATGCTTTTATTTATGCAGAATTTTCCCTATAGATAAAAATCTTGTTTCGGTATGCACTTTTGAAGGTAAGGGTGGCTTTGGCTGTAATCCCAAATACCTAGTGCAAAAATTACACGAACGAAATCCAAATATCAAATTTGTTTGGTTTGTTAATGATAAACAAAAGCAGTTTCCCACATACATAAAAAAAGTGCCTAATACACTCTGGAGCCGTGCTTATTATTTAAGCCGTTCTAAAGTATGGATAGATAACTACAGAAAGCCCTATGGCACTTGCAAAAGGAAGGGACAATATTATTTAAATGTAAATCATTACACCTTAGCGATAAAATGTGTTGGTTTATGGCGTGGCAAAGGGTTTTCTAAGATGGCATATCTTGTAAGCAAAAATGATTCAGATATGATAGATGACCTAGTTATTGATTCTAAATTTTGCGAAGAGATGTGTCCTAAAGGCCTTGTTTATGAAGGAAGCTATCTAAAAACTGGTGCCCCTCGCTGTGATGTTCTTTATGGCGACAGGAAAGTGGCAAAGGAAAAGATAAAAGCAAAGTACCATTTACCAGATGATGCAAAGATTGTAATGTTTGCCCCCACCTTCCGCGAAGGAGCAAAAAACGGTGTGCGTAGCGTGTTTAGCGAAGAGTGGAATGTTGATTTTAAGAGACTCTTGCAAACGCTAGAAAATAAATTTGGTGGCACTTGGTATATTTGTACTAGAGTGCATCCCCAACTCGCTTCGTCTTTTACTGAATATTCTAATCCAGAAGTGCAGGAGAGAATGTTTGACGAAAGCCACGCTGATGATATGTACGAAATCCTTGCGGGTATGGATGCCTATATAACGGATTACTCTAGTGCATGCTTTGAAGCGGGCTTTGCAAAAATACCAGTCTTTTTGTATGCCGATGATGTGCAGCAATACACAAAAGATAGGGGAAGCCTTATGTGGAACTTTGCCACTGATGAGCGAAATCATATAGGCATTAATAAAGAAATTATGCCGTCTTTAGATGTGGAATTTCCTTTTACGCTTGCCCAGAATAACGAAGACCTTATGCAAGATATTGCAGATTTTAATCAAAGCGATTATAATAACAGACTAGATAATTTTTATAGAGAAATAGGGCTGGTCTTTACGGGAAACGCAAGTGAAGATTTAGCTAAAGTAGTGGAGAGTAAAATGAATATTACTAATAATATGAATAGTAGTGGGGGGGGGTACTTCAGTATAGTATAATTGCTAGTGATAGTAGGTTCTTCGGCGGTCGCCTCAGAACGACGAATAGATTTAGTTATAGAGCGACAGATGTAATACATCGTCATGTTGAGCTAGAAGGCTTTGCCTTAAGCGAAACATCTACCGCACGCACACATTATGTTCCCTCTTATAAGGAGGTGGCATAATGTCCAGCTCCTTATCATTCCAATCTGAAAACTTTACTTCCATATCAAATCTATTACGCGACATCAACCTTCATCTTATGGACGATGAATCCAAGTACATCTTTCAGAATCGCTTAATGTATAGCCTTACGGAAGATTTCTCCTATATCTATAACGTAATAAAAACAAGCAATGAAGGTAAAACCCTTGATAAAATATTTTCTTCCCCAGCTAAAAAGTTAATCTTTGGTGCAGGTTGGTGGGGGCAAAATATAGTTAAAACATATTCTAATATTAAGTTTGAATGTTTTGTTGACAATAATTCTACTAAAACAGAATGTGCAGGCTTACCTATAATTTCATTTAACGAATATCTTAATAATTACAAGGACGAAGTAATAGTTATTTCTTCACGCCTTTACTATAAAGAAATTTATAAACAGCTTATAGAAAGCGGCATAAAAGAAGAGCATATTGTTAATTTTGGCAAGTTAGAAGATGAGCTAATGAGCCGAGCATATTTTGACTTACCAGCTTTAAATAACGCAAGATGTAATAAAGAATGTTTTGTTGACGCAGGTGCCTTTGATGGCATGACATCCCTTGCATTTAAGGCTTGGGCGGGGAACAACTTTTCATACATTTATGCTTTTGAGCCAGACAGTGCAAACGTCAAAAAAGCAAAGGATAATCTAATTACTATACAAACGCACGGGGGGGGGGTACTTCTACAACAAGGTTTATGGGACAAGACAACGGCTCTTCATTTTTCCACAGGGGGCGGTGCGCTCTCTAGGGTTAGAGAAGCAGGTAACATAAACGTAAAAAACGCAAAGGAAGATTCTTGTACCACAATAGAAATTCCTGTTTGCGCTCTTGATGATGTTTGTAAAGATAGAGATGTCACTTTTATAAAGATGGACATTGAAGGTTCAGAGCTTAAGGCTTTGTGTGGGGCAAGGGAAACGATTTGCCGCCTTAAGCCCAAACTTGCAATTAGCATATATCATAAAACAGAAGATATATGGGAATTGCCTAAGGTGATTTTGCAGATGAATAGCGAGTATAAATTTTATTTGCGCCATTATTCACTTGCTGCAGAAGACACAGTATTGTACGCCTTGCCATGAGGGTGTAAAAGAGGTTTTATTTAAATGAACTGCATGTATAAAAATGCAATAAAAGAGATAGCAGATTTTATAACAAAGAATTGCCTAAGTGTTAATTCTTCATTATTAAACTCTAAGTTTTTAATAACAGGTGCTTCTGGTATGATAGGTAGAGTGCTTATAGACACCCTTATGTTTTTAAATGAAACAGAGGGACTAAATATTTCCATCACTGCACTAGGGCGCACTTTGGGCAATCTACAAAATGCTTTTAGCGAATACTTATCCGCTCCTAATCTTACTCTTCTTTGCCATGATGTAAATGTTCCTTTAACGCAAAACGCAAATTTTGATTATATAATCCATGCAGCAAGCAACACTCACCCTGTGCAGTATAGCACAGACCCCATTGGCACAATAAATGCAAATGTGCTAGGTACACTAAATCTACTTGAATACGCAAAGAATCATTCCTGCAAAAGATTTATATTTTTGTCTTCTGTAGAGATTTACGGCGAGGCACTAGAGGGACAGCTAAGTTTTACAGAAAAAGACTTAGGCTACATTGATTGCAATACAGTCAGAGCAGGTTATCCAGAAAGCAAAAGGGTAGGGGAGAGCCTTTGCTGTGCCTACGCTAAAGAATACAATCTTGATGTAGTTATTCCCCGCTTGTGCCGTGTATATGGCCCTACAATGAAAAAGGACGATAGCAAGGCACTTTCCCAGTTTATAAAGAAGGCTGTTCAGAGGGAAGACATTGTGCTAAAGAGTGAAGGAAAGCAGTTTTATTCATATATAGATGTCTTTGACGCTTGCCTTGCTGTTTTAGTAATTTTGCTTAACGGAAAGACTGGGGAAGCCTATAATGTGTCATCTAAGAAATCTGACATAACGCTAAAAAGTCTTGCACAAAAACTTGCTAGCATTGCAGGTACAAAAGTCGTTTTTGAACTCCCTAATGAAACAGAGCAAAAGGGCTTTAGCAAGGCTACAAGGGCAATCCTTGATAATACAAAATTGTGTACCTTAGGCTGTAGGGAATTATTTGATATTGATAGCGGTTTAAAGCTAACTGTAGACTTATTACGTCAAGGATTAAAAGATGATTAAACTTGACGAAGAAACTTTGCATAAACTGCAACAGACCGAGCTAGAACTCTTATCAGAGTTTGATAGAATTTGCCGCAAGAATAATATCCACTATAGCCTTACAGGAGGCACACTGTTAGGGGCTGTGCGTCATGGTGGTTTTATTCCATGGGACGATGATGCTGATGTTTCTATGCTCCGCTGTGAATATGAAAAGTTTAAGTCTGTTTTAGAAAAGGACTTAGACCATGAGCATTTTTATTTTCAAGACATAGAAAACACTCCCGGCTACAGATGGGGATATGGTAAACTTAGAAAAAAGAACACGCTTTTTTTAAGGGAGTTTCAAGAGCAAATGCCCTATGAGCAGGGCGTTTTTATGGATATCTTCCCGCGCGATGGCGTTCCTGACGGAAAGCTAGGGCGCAAAATACACACGTTTAAATGCTTTTGTGTTAGGAAAATCCTCTGGTCTGCCGTTGGACGCATAGCTAGTAAAACAAGGCTCAAGAGATTGTGGTATGCTTTTATCTATCATCTTTTTGGAAACTCTGCATATAGCCTTTATAAAAATCTAGTGCGCATAAGCAATAAAAAGCAGGACACTCAATTAGTGCGTGCTTTAACATTCCCCATTCCTAGAAAGTTTGCAGGCTACAAAAGGGAGTGGTATAACGAATATGTTAATATAAAATTTGAAGACAAAACCTTTATGGCAGAAAAAGGATATTTGGACTGGTTATCGCAAGAGTTTGGGGACTATATGGAGCTTCCCCCTGTAGAAAAACGCAAAGTGCATCCTGTAGTGGAGATTGCCTTATGACAGTAGCATTACTTACCGCAGCGGGAATTGGTAGCAGAATGAAGATGGAGCTTCCAAAGCAGTTTTTGCATATAGACGGAAGACCTGTGATAGTGCATACAATGCAAGCCTTTCAGCAGCACCCACAGATTGACGCAATCTGTGTAGTTACGCTAGAGCCTTGGATAGAAACCGTAAAAGCCTATGCCCTAGAGTTTAAGATTACTAAGCTAAAGTGGGTTGTTACAGGTGGCAAAAGTGGGCAGGAATCAATATTTTGTGGTCTTAAAGAACTAGAAAAACACTGTGATGCTACAACTTCCGTTATGATTCACGATGGAAACCGCCCCTTTGTTTCTTCAGAAATCATTTCTGATAGCCTTGCTACATATAAGCAATACGGCTCTGCCATTGCTGCGATGCCCTGTGTGGAAGCCATCTTTAGAAGTCAAGATGCCATAGAATCCTCTGTAAGTATTCCTAGAGAAGAGCTATTTCGCACGCAAACTCCTCATACATATTCGCTAGAAAAATTGCTATGGGCGCACAAGCAAGCGGATGCACAGCACATAGAAAATACTGCTGCCACTTGTGTGCTAATGAATATGCTAGGCGAAAAAATATACTTTTCTAAAGGTTCTGATAAGAACTTAAAGCTAACCACCCAAGATGACTTAGATATATTTAAAGCATTAATTTCGCGAAAAGAAATGTGGGGGGGGTACAACAGTATAGTGTAATTGCTAGCGATAGCAGGTTCTTCGGCAGTAGTCTCAGAACGACGAATGGATTTAGTCATAGAGCGACAGATGTAATACATCGTCATGTTGAGCGAAGCGAAGCACCTGTGTCTACCGCACGCGCACGTTATGCCTCTTCTTATAAGGAGGTGGCATAAATGGCGCACTCCTCTTTTGCAGAAAAAAGATATATCTTCTACCGTAAATGCAAAGCCTGTCTCTCTTCCCTCGCTTTTTACATCTTCAGACTTTTCCCCATAGATAAAAATCTCATCGCTGTATGCACCTTTGAAGGCAAGGGCGGTTTTGGCTGCAATCCTAAATACATTGTGCAAGAACTCCACAAGCGAAATCCTAATTATAAATTCATCTGGTTTGTGAATGACACCTCTAAAGACTTTCCTTCTTACATAAAGAAAGTTAAAAACACACTTTGGCACAGGGTGTACTATTTAAGCCGCGCGAAAGTCTGGATAGATAATTATAGAAAGCCCTATGGCACGGTAAAGCGAAAGGGGCAGTTTTATATAAACACATGGCATGGGGAGCTGGGCTTTAAGACTATAGGACTATATCGTGGTAAAGCCTTTTCTAAGATGGCATACCTTGTAAGCCTAAACGACTCTAAAATGATAGACGTTATTCCAGTTGAATCTGCTTGGGGCATAAATGTTTATCCAAAGGGGCTTTTATATGAGGGGGAATATATAAAAAGTGGTAGCCCCCGTTCTGATGTCCTTTATG